>PWFM01000070.1 GCA_003553895.1 Syntrophomonadaceae bacterium
ATGAACTTAAAGGTATTATCATCGACAACTTCTACCAGGAACAGGGCATCCTGGGTTCCGTTGAATACTTTTTCGTATTCTTGAAGGAGAGAAAAGTAATTTTGTTCGACTTCTTTGCGGGCTGTAATGTCCTCTAAAATACAATCAAAATAAAGGGGGTTTCCTTCCTCATCCCTGGTTAGCTGGGCAGTGTCCAGGCACCAGATCACCGTGCCGTCTTTTTTCCTCAGTTTGAGTTCAAGCGCGGCGTAGCCGTCGCTTTCAATGACCTGATCCGATGCTTTTTTCCGTTCTGCGGCATCATAGTAGAGATCGCTCATATTCAAGCCTTTTAATTCCTGCTCAGATTTAAAGCCGAAGATATCAAGGAAAGCCGGGTTGACCATTAAAAATTTTCCTTCGCTTCCCGGCGTGACCCGGTAAACCCCGACGGGCAGGTTTTGCAGCAGGGTCCGGTATTTTTTTTCGCTTTCCTGCAGGGCTTTTTGCGCCTGTTTGTGGTCGGTTATATCACGGCAAATGCAGATGTAGGCTTGTTGTCCGGTAAAAAAGGCGCCGGTTACACTGACTTCGACATCGAATTCCCGGCCCTCTTTACACCTGTAGGTGGTTTCAAGTTTTTTGCTTACAGCAGCAAGCTTGCTAAACAGGTGGCGAAGATCTTTTTCATCCATGTCCGCATGCCAGTCCCAGGCCCGGAGATTATAAAGCTCTAATTCAGAATAGCCTAGCATATCAACAAAGCTTTGATTGGTTTCAATGACCCGTAAATCCTTATCGAGGATCACCACGCCATCACGAATGCTGTTCATGAGGACATTGAAACTGTAGAGGTTGCTTTCCTGTGCCATGTGCTTTATCTCCCGGATTGAGCGATAACAAATCATTGTTCGTTAAATGATCTTTAAATCCTGCTTAAAAGAGGTGACTTATAGAGTAATCTAAAGCAGCTAATAACTGGTCGAGCTTTTCATAGGTAACGTCATGGGCGGTTTCATTGCGAAGCCGGGCAGAAGAACAGAGCTGAAAGGCCTGTCCCGGACCATGGAAGGGGCCTCCAGGTAATCGGCCAGTTTCTGCACCTTCCTCTTGTAAAGAAACATTGAATTAATTATTGGCTAAAAAGGTTTGTTCTCTCAAAAATCTTAGAAACCTCCCGCTTTGACATTTATTGAGCAAATAGTGGTTTTTATGTTAAGCTATCAGTGAAAAGATTGAGGCAAATGAAAAAACATATGCAGGAAGTCGGAATGTCAATAGTGAAAAAAGTGGGAGGAAGGAGTTGAAGTCATGTACAGGAATCTGCCGGTTATAAATATGAAAAATTTAAAACCATATTTTTTGTTTGCTGCAGTTCTTGTGATGGCCGTTTTTTTTGTAACCGGTTGTGCCGAAGATCACCAGGTTGAACTGGCGGCAGATCCGGCGCAGGGTGGTAGTGTAGATGGAGCCGGAAACTACGAACACGAAACCCTGGTTGTCGTGCAGGCGGAACCGGCAGAAGGCTATGTTTTTACCGGCTGGAGCGAAGATGGAGAGATCGTAAACGAAGAAGAGATATACCAGTTCGAATTGGTGGAAGATAGAAACCTAACCGCTTTATTTGAAGAAAAGGTGACCTATATGGAAGTGGCTCTCTTTTTTGGCGACAGAGAAGCAATTGATACAGGTCAAACCGGAGAATATGGCTATGTAACACCGTTTTATATTGAACTATCCGATCCAAAAGACCCGGAGGTACTGCTGCAAAAGGTTATGGAGGAATTGATCAAGGGGCCGCCTGCGGAAGAAGATTTGGCGGCTGTAATCCATGAACAACTGGATATCCTGGCAATTACTGTTAACCCGGATGAAGGTGTGGCTGAAATTGAGGTGTGCGCAGAAATGTTTGGGGAACAGTGGCCGGGTGGCTCTTTGCCCGGAACTGTTTTCATGCAATCAGTGGTTCTGACCGCGACCCAGCTCCCTGAAGTAAACGAGGTTGTAGTTACAGTTGAAGGGGAGTTATGGGATGATAGCCACCGCGTTTGGGACAGCCCGCTGGGATCGGACGATGTGCTTTAAGGATTCTCACTCTTATATAAAAAGCGCTTAAAATGATCTTGGGGTTGTAATGTAAAACAGTTGAATCAGTAACAGTTTAGGAATTGAATAAACAGGAGGTGCAGGTTATGATACATTTTGTGTCCAAGGAAGACCACATCTTTAAATTTTCTCCAAAGGGGTCTCCTGCTTTGACGGTTAACCCGGGGACAAGTATCCGCCTGGAAACAATGGACTGTTTTTCTAACCAGATCCGGAAACCTGAAGACAGAATGGAAGAGGTGGACTGGGATAAAATCAACCCCGCTACAGGGCCGGTCTATATTACAGGAGCCCGCAAAGGGGACTCCCTGAAGGTAAAAGTGGAGGAGATCAAGATCGATGACCAGGCCGTCATGCTCACCGGCAAAGACCTGGGTGTGCTCGGCCATAAGCTGGAGGGACTCCACTCCAGGGTGCTGCCGATTAAAGAAGGCAAAGTGATCTTTGATCATAAAACCGCTTTTGAAGTCGCTCCGATGATCGGGGTTATTGGTGTGGCTCCGGAAGATAAAGAAATTAACTGCGGAACTCCCGGTGTGCACGGCGGGAACATGGATACCAGCCTGATCAGGGAAAATGCCGTGGTCTACCTCCCGGTCTGGGTGGAAGGGGGCCTGCTTGCCGCGGGCGACCTGCACGCCGTGATGGGCGACGGGGAGGTCTGCGTGTCGGGAGCGGAAGTCGCAGGCGAAGTCCAGTTGAACGTGGCCCTGGTAAAGGATCTCGAACTGCCTACTCCCCTGGTGGAAAATGAACAGCTCCTGGCCGTCATTTATTCCGACGAAAGCTTAGATGAAGCCGTCGCCGGTTCTGTTGAAATAATGGAGGAACTGATCGGCGCGAGGACGGGTCTGTCGACCGCCGATATTGTCATGATTCTCAGCGCCGGGGGGCGGGTCAGCATATCACAGGTGGTCGATCCTTTAAAAACCGCCCGCTGTGAAATCCCCAAATGGATCCTGGACAATTACGGCTTCAGCCTCTATTAGTGCCAGCGGTGCCAGGGGGACGGGGTTGTTGACAACAATTGAAGTAGAGCCTATTTATGAGACAGGCCATCAGCGCCAGGCCGCTTGACCTCATTAAATAGAGGAGCAGATCTGAGGGCAACGAAACTTTTAACAAGCCCTTTATCGATAATCTTCCAATGCTGAAGTGATTATGGCGAAAACGCCGGCAATACTGTAAAGTTGTCAACAACCCCGTCCCCCTGACACCCCTGACACCCCTGAACAACCCCGTCCCCCTGGCATTTTTAGAGCGAGGGGTGTTTTTCCTTGAGGCGGGCATAAAGGTAGGTGCCGAAAATCATGCCGAAGAAGGTAAAGAAGCTGTATATTTTTCCTTCCCCCAGCTGGGCCAGGACGGTTCCGGGGCAGGCCCCGGATAAGCCCCAGCCGATACCAAAAAGCCCGGCCCCCAGCAAGCTCCAGGGCCCAAGTTTTTTTTCGCTGATTTTAAGGGTTTCTCCGCTTCTAACCGGACGCTGTGACCTTTTTAAGACCTGCATGCCGATAGCCCCCACGATTATAGCGATGCCAATGACCCCGACCAGGGTATAATCTTCACCGATAAACATGCCCATAATCAGATCAAAGTCGGAGGCGCCGACCCGGCTCAGGACGAATCCGAATAATATTCCAAATCCTAAAAACCCCACATTTTTGTTCATTACCAGGCTCCTCCCATCAGCGTGATCCGGATCAGGTTGGCGGAAATAATCCCGCCAAGTAAAAACAGGATTGTGGCGAGGATACTTGACACATGAAGGTTGCTGATGCCGTGGATGCTGTGACCTGAAGTGCAGCCGCCGGCAATGCGGGCTCCAAGCCCCAGCAAAAGGCCGCCTGCAAAAAAGTAAACAGCGCCGGCTAAAGGAGGCCAAGCTATAATGGCGGTAAAGCGGCCCATTTCGGAGGTAAAACCAGGGCTGCCCGATAGGGTGGAGGAAATAAAGCCGCCCAGGATAATACCGCCGATGAAGTAAACCCGCCAGCTCCAGGTTTCTTTGAATTTTGTATTAAGCCATTGAAGGCGCCCTGTCGGGAAGAATATTTTTACCAGGTTCCCGTAACCGGTTGAAACGCCTAAAGCTGTATTATAGAAGTAGTAGAGTAAAGGCACAAGCAGTCCGATGGCAATGCCCCCGGCCCAAAAGGGCCAGGGGTCGATAAAGATAGCCTGCAGCATTGTCGCAATCACTGTTCTTCACCACCCGGCTGCATCGGGTAGCCGGCAGCAGACCAGGCAGTGGTCCCTCCGAAAACGTTAAAGACCCGCCGGAAATTTCTTTGTTTGAGCAGGCTGGCTGCTGTCATAGAACGGTTGCCGGTGTTGCAAAAAACAATAATCGGCTTTTCGGGATCCCATTCAGTATAGCGGTGCCGTATATCCGGGGTGGGAACGTTAATAGTTTCTTTAATGTGCGCTTCTTCAAATTCGCTTAAAGCCCTGGTGTCGAGGGCCAGAACCTTATAATTATCGATCAGATCTCGTAGTTTGTGAACAGACATTGTTTCGATATTGTCTAAAGGCAAGCCCCTGTTAATCCAGCTTTCGATGAATCCCTCCAGGTAGCCGGCAATGTTGTCCAGGCCCACCAGGTAAAAAGAGTTTTTAATAGCGGCAAGGTTGTCGTTGTGATCCATCACCAGGATCAGTTTGTCTTCCGGGGGCACTATCCAGCCGGCAAATGTCGGCAAGTTGCTGTATTTGCTGATACTGAAGGATCCGGGAATATGGGCGGAGGCAAATGATTGGTAATTGCGGACATCGACAATTGAATACCCTTCTTTTTCAATAAGTTCTGCAATATCATCCGGGCCAAGGGGGTCGGTTTTCATTGTGTCCCGGAGCAAAACCGGACCCTGCCGGTTTATTTCAGTGCAGCGGGCAAAGTGATCCGGAGCAGCGGGCATACCGGTAAGAAGGTCTTCTTTAAAAGCGTCTAAATCATCATGTTGAAGGGCATAATTTTGTTTTCGCTCTATGCCGATGGTGCTCCACAGCTTGGCTGAAAGGGCCCGTCCGCAGAGGGAGCCCATACCATGGGCCGGATAGACTTCGACATGATCTGGCAGTTCTTTGATCCTTTTTATGCTGTTAAACAGTTTCTCGGCCAGTTCTTCTTCCCGGTTGGGGAACAGGTCGGGCCGGCCGACATCGCCAACCAGCAAGGTGTCTCCGGTGAAGACCATCACCGGCTCATTACCTCTCTCCAGGTCGGTGACGACGGTAACGGTGCAGTCCGGGGTGTGGCCCGGGGTTTCGAGCATCTTGAAACGCAGGTTTTCAATAGTGAATTCTTCTTCGTCTTCGAGAGCATGGTGGGGAAAGGTGCAGTTCCCGACCTTGGGCGCATATATCTGCGCGCCGGTTTTAGCCGCCAGCTCCATGTGCCCGGAAACAAAATCGGCATGAAGGTGGGTCTCAAGAACTGCAGCGATTTCCATGTTGAATTCTTCGGCCTTTTCCAGGTATGGTTCAATGTTGCGGACCGGATCGACGACTACGCACTTCTTTCCGCTTCCGATAACGTATGAGCACTGAGCGACGCCCGGGGTGTAAATTTGGGCAAAATGCATAAGTTTCTCCTCCTTCTTCATTCATATTAATATTGGCCATACTGTTCTCTAATTCATTTTTCATAGCACACTATTTTCTATAACTGCAGCCGGTAAGATTGCCTTACCGCCAGACCACGGAAATTACCGCCGCTGCAGTAAGAATGCACATTATCGTTAAAACCAGGCCAAAACGCATAAATGATGAGATGGGAAAAGGCGCTTTGCTCATAACCATCAGGGCGGCCTGGTGAGTGGGGATCAGCAAGGTCAGGTTTGAACCTGCTGCCGTGGCCATCAGGGCTGCTGCTGTCCCCAGGCTGTTGCCCGCAGCGATGCCCACAGCCAGAGGGGCCATAAATACTGCTGCCGCTGAATTGTTAATGGCGTTGGAGAGGATTGAAGCCACCACAATCAGCATCAATATCAACCAGAAAGGGGCAAGTCCTTCTGTTAGGCCGGCCAGGGCCGACGACAGCATTTCAAGGGCCCCGGTGTGTTCCAGGGTTTCGCCGATGCCGAGCATGGAGCCAAGAAAAAAAACAATCTTCAGGTCGATATTTTTATAAGCGGCATTCGGTTTCAACACTCCGCTGAGCATCATGAGCAGGGCTGCGCTGCCGAAACCGAAAGCAGGATGCAAAACACCGAAGCTGACGGTAATAACCGCTGCCAAAAGAATGAGCAGCGTAACCTGCTTTTGACGGGTTGAAAAGGGCGCTAAAAAAAATTTTTCATCGAGGCCATCCTTTTCTTCGCCGTCTGCAGTTGGGTCTTCTGTCCTTAGATCGCTATCACGGTAATCTTGTTTTCCGACCGGTCCGGCTTCGGATTGTTCAACCGGCATTTTCTTTGCGGCGCGCCTGTCATCGCCTTCAGGGCTGCTGCCGGCGCCGGGAACTATACCGCATGATCTGCATAAAAACCACATGAAAAAGGCCATGCCCAGCATAGCCAGGCCGTGTGGAGCATAATCAAACATTCTAAACGACTGCCCGGTTGCTGAAAACAGGTGGGTAGCGATGATGATATTGGGAGCGCTTCCAACCAGGGTCATTGTTCCCCCCAGTATTGAGGCCATGGCCAGGGGCAGGCCGAAGGTGCCCGGATCAACTCCGGCCCTCCGGGCCATTCTAACCGAAGTAGGAAGCATGAGCCCCACTGCTCCCACATTATTCATAAACGCAGAAAGAATTGAACCGGTTGCCGCAATGCTCAAAGTCTGGCCGCGCAGGCTTTGCACCCGCCGGGCCACGGCCTGGCCCAGTCCCCGCAGGATACCCGATTCAACTATGCCCTGGCTGACCAGGAATACCGAAACGATTGTAGCCAGGGCGGGATGGCCGAAGCCGGAAAAAATGACATCCGGCGGCGCTGTGCCGGAAAGACCCAAAACAAGCAAGCCGGACAGGGCCACCAGGTCGATCCGAAATCTTCCGGATGCCACCAGGACCAGGACAAAGAACAGTACGGTCCAGGCTACTAATTTTTCTATCCCAAATGACAACTCCTTATCTGAGACCTGATCCTAATATTATCAATATTATTATATATCAAGATTATTAATAAAAAAAGAGCCCGAAAGGGCTCACCTCAATAAGTAAGCTGCAACCGGAGGGCGAGGGGGTTCTTTTGCTTCGGATCAATATATCCTTTTCAACCATGGGTATATTTGCTCCTATGTCGTTCAATCTCTTTAAAGCCTGCCGGTGGTAGAGTTTATAAAAATGGGTTCGATCAAAAATAATTTTTTCGCTTATTTACTTCAAATTCAACCCTGCGGTTTTTAGACTTGCCCAAGAGCATCAATCATTAAGGATACTCCGAATCTTCTCGGCGTAAGCAGCGCTCTCGTCATCACCTGTTACCAGTTCAATCTTTTCTGCTGATTCTACCCCGAGGCCCAGTTCAATCGCCCGTTTAATTTGTTCCTGTTCGAAAATCGGGGTTTCCATGATTTCCCTGGTCGAGCCCAGGTCTTTTAAGATCGCTATGCCTGTGGCATCAACTGCTATTCGATCAGTCCCGGCCAGAAAGAGCCCGGGCTGTTTCTTTTTCCCGCTCATCGGACCTTCCTCGACAAAACCTTCCATAGCGTCCATGATAATCAGATCCGGGTCATAGCCGGCATTGATTTCGGCTATCATCTTTCTCATATGGGGGGAACTGTGCAGTTCCTGCATGTAGCTGGTCCCCGCTTTGGGCACTATCCCTACGGCCAGTTTCAGGGACATGGTAAAAATGCCGCCAAACTGGTGGGTTTTTAAGCAGGGCAGGGCTACGACACATTCTGCTTCTTTGATTATCCTTGGAACCAGAAAGCCGTCTTTCCAGTTGCTGCCCGGCGGATTTACTTTGACCATCTCAGCCTGGGAGAGCTCGTCAATGTTGATGACTTCGGCCCCGTATTTTTCGGCGGCCTGGTGTACTCCCAGGATTTCCATAACTTCAGCGCTGTCTACCGGCCCGCTTCTTTCCGCAATTGTAATCTTTGCAGCGCCCATATCTTTTAGATAAGCGAGGCTTTCTTCTAATGTCTCGGGATGGGTTGATCCGGGATAGGGATCGGCGGTGTTGAAGTTTGGCTTTAAAACAACCTTTTTGTCTTTGACGGGGTTGATGTCAAGCAGTTCCACGCTGCGCCGCAGGGCCTGCCGTCTGTTGCCTGCTTTCACCAGCGATACTTTTGCAAGTCTGTTTGCGTTGGCCATAAATTACGCCTCCTTGAAAGAGTTTAATAACAGCCCTGGTTTAGATCCTTGCTGCTCCCAGGAAGAAATCAGCGTTTTGATAACCTGTGACTATATTATATCAATAACTGCAGCTATTAAAAACATAAGCAGGGGCATGAGGAATCTCTTTGTAGCTACAGTATCTATTTGAGTTCAAATGTGTTATACTAAAATTCAGATTATTATTTATATTAGTTTTAGAAGTAAATATTGTACTGGTTATTATATTTGCTCAGAGATTTTGACAAAGGAGGATCAAGTTTAAATGGATGTATTAAGAGTTGCAGCAAAATCAAACCCTAATTCTGTAGCAGGTGCCCTGGCAGGGGTTATACGAGAAAAGGGAAAAGCTGAAATGCAGGCAATCGGAGCAGGCTCCCTGAATCAGGCCATGAAAGCAATGGCTATTGCCAGGGGGTTCGTGGCTCCGGGAGGGATCGACCTGGTTTGCACCCCCGCTTTTGTTGATATTCAAATTAACGGGGAAGAAAGAACAGCAATAAAAATTATTGTCGGGCCAAGGTAATTTCAAATTGCTGGAAGTTTGCTTTGTAAGTAATTCAGGCAGCAATCTCTGGGCAAATATAATGGTCATTACCCTTAAAAGGGCTAAATACTGGGCAGCGCTTTAATCATGGCTGTTGGTGTGATGGTCATGCTCAGGCGAAAGCCAAAAAAACGGTTGCGAAACCTTCCTCCTGGCACTTTTAACCCAGGTATATAATACAACAGGCTCTTAACCTGCAGCCGGGGCCTTCAGGATGCCGGGGCGGTTGAGGACTTTAGCGCCGAAAGGCAAGATGGCCAGCATGGCCAGTTTTAAATGCTGGATTCCGAAGGGAATGCCGATGATGGTCAGGCTAAGCAGGGCGCCGATGGTCAGGTGGGCGAGACAAAGCTCCCAGCCCAAAAGCAGGATCCACAGAATGTTGCCAATCAAACCGCCTACCCCGAAACTGCCGATTTCCACATCCCGGCCGAAAGGCCAGAGGACAAAACCGGCTATCTTAAAGAACTGGAGGCCGAAGGGGATGCCTACGATGGTCAAGCAGACCAGTATCCCGGCAATGGCCCACAATAAGGCTCCGATAATCCCGCCGAAAATAAGCCAGACAATATTTCCGATAAAGCGCAGCACTAACATGGTCCAGTTCCTCCTCTAATCAACTGATCTACATTGTAGCATAGTTTAATGAATCCTTTCTTGAAATAGTAGTGATAGGGTAAATTCTTTGTTAGAATAAACTCAAGGCATTGCCGAAGATAGGCCGTATTGACGGGCAGAAAACAGGGGTGTTAGGAGATTATGAAGACCATTTACCCGGGGATGCTGGGCGTTTTAGTGCTCGGCATCCTGGTTGCAGGCGGGATCTTCACCTGGCAGGGGTACAAAAACCTGGAAAACCGGACAGAAGAGCTTGAGCAATACCTGGCCGCGCTGGAAAGCAAGCTGGAGAAGATGAATGAAGATGTGGTGGATCTCGAGGCGCAGCTGGAGCGGGCCCGGCTGGAATTAGAGGTGGATGACGAGCTGTTGGTAGTTGAAGGGCTGATCAGGGTAAGGGATCTGGATCCTACCATCAAGATCGATTTACGCTATGCCGGTGAGGATAATTTTACCGGGCGTCAGCTGTACCCGGTAGCGCTGGGCCTCCTTCAAAAAGGAACTGCAGAGAAACTAATTTCCGCGCAGGCCGAATTCAGGGCGGACGGTTACAGTCTTAAGATATGGGATGCTTACCGGCCTTTAAGCGTGCAGGAAAAGTTGTGGGAGGAATTCCCCGACAGCAGGTATGTCGCTTCGCCGGAAAGAGGGTCTAACCATAACCGTGGCGCCGCGGTGGATGTGACCCTGGTGGACAAGGAAGGAGAAGAGCTGCTTATGCCCACCGGCTTTGATGAGTTTGTGCCCGAGGCTGCGCGCAGTTACCCGGACATGCCGGATCAAGCGCGGGAAAACATGGACTACCTGACCGAGGTCATGGTCAACAACGGCTTTACCACCATTGAAAGCGAGTGGTGGCACTTTAACGATGCAGATGTAGATGAATACCCCCTGCTGGATGTTAAGCTTGAAGATTTCGCCAGTAAATATTTTGCCCGGTGAACATGTGGCATTAACTCCGTCCCCTTGCTACACATAAAGGCGCCTGGCCGTATCGGAGGCGGCCAGCGCCGCTTTTCGCAGAAAGTCCTGGGCAATACGCAGCCGGGATTGTTTTAAAGCATAACGTTTTTCTTTATCGGTTTCTATTGCCTCATACATGTAGGTATCCATGGTTACTTCCACCTGGATGACATGGACATCATTATCCCGGTCGCTGTGCATCCGGGTGATGAATCCCCCTGAATAAGGTTCGTTTTTGGCATAAGTTAACCCCAGGCCGTACGGCTTGATACCCTGCTTCAGGGTATTGATAAAAGCGGAAATTATTTCCGGGTGTGCCGAGGTGTCATCGAGGGTGCCCACCACGATATTGTCTCTTTCTTCCCCTTCGTCATGAACCCGGCCAAGCCCCACCGAAGTCATGGAATGGGCGTCAATTAGCAGGGCATAGCCCCGTTCTTTTTTGCTCTTTTCGATAACCGAGGCCAAAATCTCGTGGTAAAGATCGTAATATTCCAGGATGCTTTCCTCCTGGTAAGGTGTATAGCCTTTTTGCAGGATCAGTTCATCCTGGACGTTGTAGTATTCGGTAGGCGGGTTGCCCAGGTGCCGGGGGAGGCGTTTGGATTTAGAACCGTTTTTTCTTCGATTCATGTCCACGAAAAACGGGGTCAGCCTGGAGATGACCTGCAATCCCCCGAGGGCTTCAAAAAGGATATCGCTAAAGAGATCGATTTCCAGAAGGGATTTCGCATCAAGCTTAAAATGATCCTGATATTTGGCCGGTATCAGAACACCGGAATGGGGAATGGAGAGTATAAAGTCCGGGTTTTGGGGCCGGAACTCAATTAAATCTTTGGTCGAAAGAATGTACTTTTCCTCGCTGAAAACATCAACCACTTCCACCTTTTCAGCATGCCCTTCGTAGTGGGCGTAAATGTCTTCCCACTGGTAGGCGGGCTGGGAGGTAATGGTTTTCACCATTGCCGAGGGGGCTTTTGGCTTGCCCAGCAGTTCGCTTTCCAGGCGGTCTAGAACCATGTTGCTCAGGGATATTCCGTAAAGTTCAAGTAGGCCCTGCCCACCGGGAAAAGCGTTAACTTCGAGCACCTTGCCGGACTGGAGCATATCAACTGATAATAACCGGCACTCCGGAAAGGCTTTTTGCGCTGACCGGGCAATTTCTTCCTGTTCGGGGCTGAGGGAGTGAGGGAGCTGGGCTGCCCCCAGGCTGAAGTTGGTTTTCCATTCCCCCGGCGCCGCTTCCCTAAGCATGCTGCCGATAATTTCCCCGTCAAAGAAAGTGACCACGATGTCACCTTCTTCAACCTCGGAACAGAACTCCTGCAGGAGGATATGGTTGTACATATTCAGGTACATGTTTATTACTTCGGTTAGCTCCGGATCCGCAAAGTCGATCCGGTGTACCGCGTGGCCGCAGCCGTAACCGTAGCGGTCTTTTAAAACAAAAGACCCTTTATTGCGCGGCAGTTTCTTTAAAGCCTCCATGGCCTCTTCCAGGGTGCAGGCAGCGTAAGTCGAAGGCCGTGGCAGACCGGGGCAGCGAACAATGATTTCATATTTATCGTTGGTGGACAGGGTCGCTTCCACGTTTTCCATTAGAATACCTTGCTCTTCAATGGCGCGGATCAGGTCGAGGTTCGGTGTGTCACAGTTCCTGACATCGTCTGCCCGGAAGAAGCACAAGTCGATAGTGCTTAAATCTACCGGGCGTTCATCAATTTTTTTTAGCAGGCGGTAGCATTCCAGGGGATCGCTGTACCAGTTTTCAGGCAGGTCCAGGATTGACGCCTTGGCATGGGGCCTGTCTTCATGGAGATAAAGATCTTCCATACTGAAGTGATAGAGCAAATGCCCCCGGGCTGCCGCCATACTTAAGATCTGGTTGAGCCCGGTGTTGTAAAGATCAACTTCCAGCCCCGTGTAGCTGAGTTGACCGCTTTCAAAGGCAATATTAAGTACCTGTTCGCTTTTGTCCACCAGTTAATCTGCCCGCCTTTAAATGATATTGTTGGTGAAACTTTCAGTCGAAAGATGCGATAAAATTATAGCAATGGTGGTTGAAGGTGTCAAACATATTATGAGATTTACGACTAAACCTGGCCCCCGGGGTGGTCCTACAGGTTAACTTGCTGTCGGTAAGCCCGGGTGGTTTAGTTGTGACTTCTCGACCGTTTATAGCGGGTTCTACTGTTTTTCATGCAGGCCCGGCCTGGCTTTTCAATTAGTCCTGAGTGTTATATCAAAAGACTGCTCCTGAGCTACGGAAAGCGGTAATGCCATAAATTTACAATACCAAAATGTTGACAATTTTCAATATACGTGATAATATATAATTCTCCAGGTTCCGGGAGGCTGTTACGCACTCCGAACCCGGCCTTACGGGATTAACGGAAGAAAAGGGCGCAGGCCCGGATCTAAAGCGGTTAAGCCCAATTCAGCCGGGTCGTTGTAAGTGGCCGAAGCGGAAGGGCATCATGAAGGCCTAAGAACCGGCTTGAGGCCGTGAAGCATCGGACACTCTAAGCACAGATCTCTCCAGGCCGATCGGAGCTTGAGCAAACCCGTCTGAAGAGACGAAAGAGCTCAGCTCACCGGGGAAGAGGATTCTGGCGGTAACGTATAAGGTCTGCTGGAACCTGGTTTGCTTATATTCCAAGGAACGCACTTCTCATTAACTATTCTCACACTTCATCTACCATTACTTTTCGCATTTAGTTGTCCAAAGTGTCTTCAATTTAGGACCGCTTAATGGAAACAGCCCGTTATTAAACAGGCATTTTCAAGAAAATTGATATGGTCGAAAGGAGGTAAGGCAAAAATGGGTTATGTTAATTTTACTTACTATGGCCATTCCATGTTTCATGCAGAAGATGCCAGGATTAACCTGGTCATTGATCCGTTTGGTGAAACTGTGGGCTATGATTTTCCGGCATTAGAAGCCAACTTGGTGCTTGTAAGTCATAATCACTTTGATCACAATAATGCAGAAATGGTTAAAGGTGTTCGCCACGTTTTAAATAAAATCGAACCTTTCCCCTTCCTGATGGGCTCGGTTAGAATTGTTGGCTGCAGCTCGTATCATGATGATTACCAGGGCAGGGACCGGGGAGATAACATTATTTTCAAGTGGAAAATGTCCGGATTAACTTTTGTGCACATGGGAGACTATGGTGAAGCAGGTTTGAGCTTGGAACAAGCGGAGTGTATTGCTGGAGCAGATGTGCTCATGATTCCGGTTGGCGGAGTGTCTACTATCAGCTGCAAAAAGGCATATGAAATTGCCGAAGCGCTTAATCCTTCTATAGTAATTCCTATGCATTACAAAACAAACTGCTGTAAGATGGATATTAATGATGCCGAAGAGTTTGTTTCTTTCTTTAATAATCCTGTTTTTCATCCTTCAACTATAACAATTTCATCCGATAAAATTCCTGATGAAACAGAGTTGTGGGTGCTTGAACCCCTCCATTGAATC
>PWFM01000213.1 GCA_003553895.1 Syntrophomonadaceae bacterium
CCAGCAGCGGGCGGTTAATCGGCCCTTATGCCAGTTAGCTTTATCTTAAAAAGAAAATAAATTATTGTTGCAAATCCTGGTATCAATTATTTAATCAAATGGTGCACCAAAATATTGGTTAAATAAAGTCTCCATACTTATGGTGGCTTCATGCCTGAATTTTTTGTAGCGGCACATAATTTTTTTGCCTTCCCCGGTTAAAGAAGAGCCGCCTCCGGCCCTGCCCCCGGCCTGCCTTTCAAGAAGGGAAATCCCCAGGTTTTCTTCCAGCATTTTTACTAAATCCCAGGCCTGACGGTAGGACATTTTCATATCAGTAGCTGCTTTCCGTAGAGAGCCCATCCGGTCAATCTTTTCCAAAAGCTCGCAGGGGCCATCACCAAAAATCTTGCCCCCGTTGCTTTCCAGCCAAATTTTTGACCGAAGTTTAGTTTTCATCTTTTTTCAGCCCCCATTTACATACATCTTAACTCTATTACTCCAAAGCAAGAAACGCTTCCAATACTCCTCCACCTACGGCCCTGGCTTTATCAGAAATGGGAAAACAGTAATCACGCCGCCCCCTGGGATCAATATCGCCAACTTTCATCCCCGGCTTGACTTCAAGACTATCATGAAGCAAGCCGCGCACGACTCCCCCAATTTGTGCTTTAACCGCTTCACTCCCGGTAAAACCAACAATCTGGCCTGCACTAACTATATCCCCGATAGCCACCCTGGCCTTAAACCTTCCTGCTCCGGGAGCCTTAAGCAACCGCTCGGCTCTATAACCACCCACCGGACCAGGCTTACCATCATTCGGTATGGCTTCACCAGTATAAATAACCCGTCCCAGATCATGGCCACGCCTGGTTTCCACCACAGCGTGAACATCGCGGCCGGCACAATAACCCGGCCCCAGAGCAATGACCACCGGGGCAAGATCTGTACTAACACCGGTATTCTTTTTAGACAGAGTCGCTTCAACAAAAACATCTGGTTTTAAATGGGGTCTAATTTGCAGGAAGGGATCTATGACTACAGGAACAATCCCCTGATCTAGAAGGACAAGAATATTACTAACAACTTCTTTCAATGTTTGCTCTTCAACTATATCTTTACTATTTGGGACGCTCCAAGTTACTCTGCGGGCCCGCACCCCTTCTATTTCAACTTCTGTTTCAAATACCGCCCCGGCAAATGAAACCGGGCGGCGGATTACCAGGGGATTTTCCAGCTCTGTCATGACCACCCTGAAACCGGCTCTGTATAGCCGGTGGCCTACACCGGTAGCGAGATCACCCGCGCCCTTGATCAAAATTAGCTGCCGGTGCTGTTTCTTTAAACCTGCTCTAGTTTCGATCACCCTCACCGTCCCCCCTGCTGTAGCGCACTTTTATTATTTCAGCTGCTATGCTGAGGGCAATTTCAGCCGGTGTACTTCCACCTAAATCCAGGCCAATCGGGGCATGGACTTTTTCTAAATCTGAATCCTTAAACCCCTTATCTCTGAGGCTTTCAAAAACGGTCTTGATTTTACTGCGGCTGCCAATCATCCCAATGTAAACCGCATCAGAGCCAACCACCTTTTCCAGGGCCACCTGGTCGTATTTGTGGCCCCTGCTTAAAATGGCCAGGTAAGTATTTTCAGTAATTTTATATTTATCCAGGACATCGCCAATATCGTCGACCACCAGTCGATCCGCCTCGGGGAATCTCTCCTTGCAGGCATAGTCTTCCCTGTCATCAATAACTGTAACCTTGAAATCAAGCATCTTGACCATCCTGGCCAGATCCTGAGAAATATGGCCCGCCCCGACTATAACCAGTTCCGGCCCGGTTACAAAACAATCTATAAAAGCGCTTACTTCCCCGCCGCAGACCATGCCCAGACCGGCCGCATCGTTATCGTTCAGGCTGTAGGAGGCATAAAAGGGCTCTCCTTTTTTTATCACCCGGACTGCTTCTTCTATTAACCGGGCTTCCAGGGCCCCTCCGCCGACGGTACCCAGGATTGCCCCATCATCATAAACCAGCATTTTGGCCCCGGGTCTGGACGGGGTCGAGCCAGATGCAGAGGTCACTGTCACCAGGGCAGCGGGTCGGTTTTCTTCCAGGCAGCGCAGCAATTCTTCCATGATCGGTTTGGGATCCATTTAAAACCCTCCTTTGCCAAAAGCACAGTCAGGATAAAGACACGATTCACAGCGGCGGCAAAAACCGCCATGCCCGAGGGCGGCGACATCAGCACTTTCAATTCTTTCTCCGGCCAGCAGGCGGGGCAGGACCAAATCGAACACGGTAGTTTTAAAAAACATCCCGCAGGCCGGCACTCCCACCACCGGTATGCGGCCGCGGTAAGCCAGTAAAAACATAGCCCCGGGCAATACCGGCGCTCCGTACTTTTCCACTTCAGCGCCGCTTAACCTGATCCCTGCCGGGGTCACATCGTCGGGGTCAACAGACATGCCTCCGGTAACAACAATCAGATCACAATGATTGTCCAGTAGATTATTTATTTTGGAAGCGATTAATTTTGTATCATCAGGGGCATAATCAATCAATGGTTCCGGAAGGCCGTAAGCCCGCGCTTTTTCTTGTAAGACCGGTGTAAAAGCATCCTCAATTCTTCCTTCATACACTTCCCGGCCGGTTATAAGCGCCCCCATTTTGCAAGTCTGGTAGCTGAGCACTTTAAACAGGGGACCGTTCTCAGCGCCAATCCTCTCCGCCTCATCCAGGATGCCCTTTTTTATCGCCAGGGGAATGATCCTGGTCCCGGCCACCCGCTCACCTTTTTTTACCGGGCTGTTGGTATGGAGTGCAGCCATAACCACATCGGGTAACTGGTTAATCTTCAGAAGGCTTTCAACATCAACTTTTAACAACCCGTTTGTGGTGGCCACCAGGTCAAATCTGCCTTCAGAGGGCCCTTCCAAAACCAGGCCTTCGCCGGCCACACAAGTAGCCAACACCATACCGGCTTCATCTTCATGTAGTTCGTCTTCGTCAAGATCAAGGAAGCAGATATGTTCTTTGCCGATATCAAGTAGCAGGGGAATATCTTCCTCCCTAATGATATGACCCTTTTTAAATGCCGGGCCCTTGCACTGCCCCCTGATGATGCGGGTGACATCATGCGACAGTACTTTACCCACGGCATCTGCAGTTCTGGCATAGGA
>PWFM01000206.1 GCA_003553895.1 Syntrophomonadaceae bacterium
CGATGTAAGCAGCACTGCGATGCGACCAGTCGCTCATCAATGCTTCTTCGTCAAAGTTATGGGTTGCCGGCACGTATGCAGCCTGGTAACCCATCTTGGTCAATTCACTTTTCAGGTACTTATTCATTTCATTGATCAGGCGATTGGTCTCAATATATGCTATCCCCCACAATTTCGAGCTGTAACGGCCTTCTTTATTGCTCTCCACCACTTCCTCCTTAAAAGGTAGAAAGAAACTGACTACCGTCCTGGCTTGCTCCAGGAAATCTCGGGGCAGTTCGTGACTGGGCCTGACTATTTCTTTAAGCCTGGCAAAAAGAGGATCATCTGCCCTGGCAAAACCGGTATGAGGCCTGCCCCAGCTGATGGAACTGGTCCTGGAAAAATCAGCAATATAATTCTCTATCAAGCCTTCAACCGTCTCTTTCAAAGCATCAGCACCTCCAGCAGCATTAATTCAGATACTTAAAGACCATTTCACAAGATATATCGCTTGCCAGCGGGCAGCTAATCTTGTTTTTCTCGTGATATTATCCTTATTAAAGCTACTCAAGCTATTGCCCTTGTTGAACAATAAGCGGCACCATTGGGGTGATTCGAATGCCCCTTGAAACACAGTATTTTGGTCGTATGGAACACAGAAGAACCGTCCCCTTGTGCTGTTTAAGAATGGTCAGCGTAGAATAAAGCCATGCCTCAGTGGATCTTCCGGATCAATGAGCAGGGTGTTGTAACCGCAGATATGAGCTGAACCGGTTATTTTGGGAATTATTGCTCGGTAAGGACCCAGTTCGGTTTCACCCGTTATCTCCCCTTTAAAGCAGGTCCCCAGAATACTTTCCACCACGAAAGGCTCCCCCACCTGGAGTTCGCCGCGGGCAAAATGAAGCGCCGCCCTGGCGCTGACCCCGGTCCCGGTAGGGCTCCGGTCTACCTCACCATCGGCAAACACGCAAACATTTCGGCTGTGATTGCGGGCATCCTGTGCTTCACCGACGAAGACCACCCCATAAAGAAAACTCAAGTCCTCTTCAAAGGGATGCCTGACCTCCCGTTCAGCCATGATCGCTTCTTTTATAGCAGTGCCCAGTTCGATTAAGCGGCAAAAACCGCTTGCGTCCAGGGTCACTCCCACAGAGTCGGCATCAACATATGCGTAAAAAGCTCCTCCATAAGCAATATCATAGCGAATACGACCTAACCCGGCTACAAAAACATCTTGGTCCAGGGCATAAACAAAAGAGGCCACGTTATGAAAGGATACTTCAGTAACCATTCCTTTTTCCCACCTGGGAAAGGCCGTTACTCTCCCGGCAGGAGTATCAATCTTAACCTCTTTCCCGCCCTGCAAATTTTTGATCATACCCCTTTCCAGGGCTACCTTGGTTACAGCAATGATCCCGTGACCGCACATACTGCTGTATCCCTCATTGTGGAGGAACAGCACTCCAAAATCCCCGTCATCTGTTGTCGGCTCGGTAATTACACAACCATACATATCAGCATGGCCGCGCGGTTCCCACATTGTAGCGGTCCGCAGGTGGTCAAGGTGCTTAAGAGCATAACTTCTTTTGGCCAGGATGGTATCCCCGGGCAATTCAGGGTAACCAGCTGTAAATATACGCAGCGGTTCTCCTCCTGTATGGGCGTCTATCGCCGTTACTTTAATCCAACCTTCAGGAGTTTCCCAGTTCATCTTAATCATCCTTCCCAGCTTAACAAGTCTACTTGTGTATTACCCTGCTATTATATTTTACATTAAAATTGGCAAGCTTGAAATGAAAACCAGGACAAGAACAAAGGGTTTTTTCAACAGCCTTCCTTCCTGTACTGTATCTAAATTAGTTGGAAGCATTTGCAGTTATATGATAACATTTCATATTAAAGGGCCGGGGTTGAACCGGCCTCTCTGCAACTGACGGCAAAATAGAACTTAGACGCTGCGCAGGGTTAAATACTTAAAAGGCAGGTAATAAGTCGTGTCCAGGCTGGAATTGATCGCCACCTCCACCTTCGGGCTGGAATCGATTGTAGCAGAGGAAATAAAAGCCCTTGGCTACAGTGATCTAAAAGTAGAAAATGGCAAAGTAACTTTTACGGCCGATGAAAAGGCCATCTGCCGCGCTAATCTCTGGCTGCGCACTGCCGACCGGATCCGCCTCAAGGTGGGCGAGTTTAAAGCAGCGACTTTTGATCAGCTTTTTGAACAGACTAAAGCCTTGCCCTGGCCCGATCTGCTGCCGGAGGATGCCGAGTTCCCGGTGGACGGCAAATCGGTCCATTCAACACTTTTCAGTATCTCCGACTGCCAGGCCATAGTCAAAAAGGCCGTCGTCGAAAGCATGAAAAAAAGATACCGCACCGGGTGGTTCAAAGAAAACGGTCCCCTCTACCGGATTGAAGTCTCCCTGCTGAAAGATAAAGCTACCCTGACAATCGATACCAGCGGCCCCGGCCTGCACAAGCGCGGTTACCGAAGCGGGGGCAGTGAAGCTCCGCTCAGGGAAACCCTGGCCGCCGCTCTGGTTATAATCGCCCGCTGGAAACCGGACATAACCCTGATCGACCCCTTTTGTGGGTCGGGAACTATTCCCATCGAAGCGGCGCTGATGGGACAAAATATTGCCCCGGGCATGGAAAGAGAGTTCGCTTCTGAAGCCTGGCCAACTATTCCCCGGGAGTGCTGGCATGAAGCGCGCCGGGAAACCCACGAACGGGCTGATTATAACCGGGAGCTTGATATTAGCGGCACGGATATTGATGCCAGAGCAATCAATACCGCCCGCAAAAACGCAGCCCGGGCCGGGGTTGAACAAGCTATCCATTTCCAGGAACGCTCCCTGTCAGAATTAAGCTCCAAAAAAAAATACGGCAAGATTATCTGCAATCCCCCCTACGGCGAAAGATTAAGCGAACTAAAAGAAGTGGAAAAGCTCTACAAGGAGATGGGCAAGCTTTTTAAAAAACTCGATACCTGGTCTTTTTATGTCCTTACCGCCCACGAAAACTTTGAATCCCTCTTCGGTAAAAAGGCCTCCAAGAGGCGCAAACTATACCACGGCAACATCAAGGTTCATTACTACCAGTACTACGGACCCCGCCCGCCCAGGCGCTGATTTCTGTTAAAATCATCA
>PWFM01000149.1 GCA_003553895.1 Syntrophomonadaceae bacterium
GAGCGCATAGCAGTCTTCAGGTCCTGCTTAAGCGTAAAGAGCTGCCGTCATTTTTAAAACTCATCGATAAACATGATCCCAAAGCGGTAATCTCGATTTTTGATACCCGCAAGATAATGGGGGGCTATTTTTCTAGAATGAAGGCCAAATAATTTTTCCGACTGGCTTAAGCCTTAAGCAGAAAGGTAGGTTCCAATGGCCTTGTCTCAAGAACAACTCATAAATGCCCATAAAGCGATTGGTGTGATCGACTCCGGAGTTGGTGGCCTAACTGTAGTCAAAGAAATCTGGCGCCGCCTGCCTCATGAAAGCATTGTTTATTTCGGCGATACGGCCCGGATGCCCTACGGTCCCCGCCCCAATGAGGAAGTGCGCCGTTTCGCTTTGGAAATGATCGAGTTTCTCCAGCACCAGGAGATCAAGATGGTGGTAGTAGCCTGTAACTCGGCCTCCGCGGCCGGGCTCCCTTACTACCAGCAAGTTTGTGAACAACCGGTGTTGGGTGTGATTGAGCCCGGGGTGCGTGCAGCCCTGGCCCACAGCCAAAACCACCGTATTGGGGTAATCGGCACAGAAGGAACGATCGGCAGTTCGGAGTATGAAAAAGCCTTAAAAAGGCATAATAACTCCCTGCATATCGTATCCCGGGCCTGTCCCCTGTTTGTTTTGCTTGTTGAAAACAACCTTGTGGAGAGTCCCGAAGCCCGGAAAGTAGCTCATGAGTACCTTGATCCGATGTTGATCGAAGATATCGACACCCTGATCCTCGGTTGTACCCACTACCCTCTTATGGCGGACATGCTCCAGAACGTGGTGGGGCCGTCTGTCAGGCTGATTAATTCGGCTGAAGAGATAGCCTTTGATGTGGAAAATATCCTGACAGCCTCCGGTCAGGGTAACCCGCTTAACAACAACAATCCTCGTCACCGCTTTTTTGTCAGCGGCAGCACACGGGCTTTTGAAGAGATTGCCTTTAAAATGCTGCAGAGTGAAATTAAAGCCTACCAGGTAAAGCTCTAGCCTCCAGAGGGCAGGCCAAACCATATGACCCATCCCATCTATATCCCATCACCTGGTAATATAATAAAATTTCTACATGGCCCGCAGCCGTTTGATCCTCTCTTCTGCTGGTGGATGGGTAGAAAATAAGACACTTTGCCGGTTTGCCGATCTGGCTCCGAGTGACGGATTGACGATATATAGACCTTCTAGAGCTCTATTTTCTATCGGACTGTTTTTTACCTGCTGGTTGGTAATCTTTTCAAGAGCGCTGGCCAGGCCTTCGGGGTAACCGGTAAAGTTGGCTGCCGTAGCATCGGCCAGGTACTCCCGCTGCCTGGAAATAGCAAATTTCAGCAACTGGGCAAATATGGGGGCTAGAATGGCTACTACTAACAAGATAAGGATCATAATTAACTGGCCCTGGCCGCCCCTGCGGCCGCCTCCCCGCCCCATACCGCCGAAAAGCATCATCCGGCGGGCGATCACGCTGACAAAGACAATCGTTCCGGCCAGGACTATGGCTACTGTGGCCAGCAAAACATCGTAATTGTTGATGTGGGCCATTTCGTGGGCAATAACCGCTTCCAGTTCCTGGCGGTCCAGGCGGTTCATCAGCCCACGGGTTACCGCAATAATCGAGTTGTCCGGGTTACGGCCGGCGGCGAAGGCGTTGGGCACCTCGGTTTCGATAATGTAGATTTTGGGCATCGGTTTTCCGGCGGCGATGCTGAGGGCTTCTACCGTATTATACAGGTAGGGCTCCTCCTGTTTTTTTACTTCCCTGGCCCCGGCCATTTTGGTGACCACGTTTTGCCCGCTAAAATAGCTAATCATAAACAGCACGGCGAAAACTATGGCGGCCAGGATCATACCAAAAAGGGGATCGCCAATATAAATGCCTACTAAATAGCCGATGGCCCCAAATAAAACAGCGTAAAGAAAAAACAGGATAAAAGTCCTTCGTTTATTGGCCGCGATACGGCTGTAAATGGGATCCATCATTCCTTTTCACCATCCCGCAGATTAATTTCCGGAGCGGATCGAGCCTGTTCCGATTCGATGGCAAAATAGTTGCGGGTTCCAAAATTAAACAACCTGGCAATCAGGTTGGTTGGAAACCGCTGGACCATGGTGTTTAAGGCCATGACCGTCCGGTTATAGCGTTGCCTGGCATAGGCGATCTTGTTTTCGATGCCGGCCAGTTCCTCCTGTAGCATCATGAAATTCTGGTTCGCTTTCAGGTCGGGGTAATTCTCCGCCACCGCGAAAAGAGTTTTAATCGCCTTTTCAGCGGTTTGGTCCGCTCCGGCATTTTCTTCGATCGTAGAAGCATTAAGCCATTCCGTCCTGGCCCTGGTTATGGCTTCCAAAAGCTCCCGCTCGTGTTCCATGTAACCCTTGACTGTGTTGACCAGGTTAGGAACCAGGTCAAAACGTTTCTGAAGCAGGGTGTCAATATTTGAGTAAGCCTTATCGGCCATATTATGCATGCTAACCAGGCGGTTGTAACTGTAAATGAAAAAAAGGGCAACCAGGATTAAAAGACCCGGTAAGATATAAGTACTCTCCAATTTTACTGCCTCCCTGTTAAAAAAATGGCTTTTAGAGCTCATGTGAGCAAGCGGTTTAGTTTCCAGGGCCCTATTGCTGGCCATAACAACATTATAACTGTTGATCGTAAAAAACGGAAGGAAATGACCGGGGTATGGGGAATAGAAATGTCAGCAAACCTGAAAACTGGCTTTAAACAGGAAAGCACAGGAAAGGAACATTTTAAATGAGACCTGACGGAAGGAATTTGCAAGAAATACGCCCCCTTACAATCAGCCCCTCCTACCTGAAGTACCCGGAAGGCTCGGCCCTGATCGAACTCGGCGACACCTGTGTGCTTTGCACCGCTTCAGTGGAAGAAAAAGTTCCTGATTTTCTAAAGGGCCGGGGGCGGGGCTGGGTAACCGCTGAATATGCCATGCTGCCCCGATCCACCGGTACCCGAATAGCCCGGGAAAGGGCGAGTGTCAATGCCCGCAGCCTGGAAATACAACGACTGATTGGCCGTTCTCTTCGGGCTATCGTTGACATGGAAGCGTTGGGAGAAAGGACTGTCCGGGTAGACTGTGACGTTCTCCAGGCGGATGGGGGAACCCGTACTGCGGCCGTTAGTGGCGGTTATGTTGCCCTGGCCGAAGCTTTCTTTTACTTGCTGCAGCAGGGGATGATCTCTCGTTTCCCTCTGGATGATTATCTTGCGGCCATCAGTGTAGGTCTGTTTAATGGCGCTTACCTGCTGGATCTTTCATATGCCGAAGACTCTCAAGCGGCAGTGGACATGAACCTGGTCATGACTTTAGGGGGAAAGTTGGTTGAAATCCAGGGCACCTCGGAAGATAAACCCTTTAGCCGGGAACAGCTGGACAGGATGCTCGACCTGGCTGAAGGCGGGATTGCCGTGATTGCCAACCGGCAGAAAGAGGTCCTGGGCGCTGAAGTTGAAAGACTAATAGCCGCCTCTGCCCGCAAAATTTAGCTTGAGCTCTCGAACGGAGGCGGTGGGTTTGATTTTATGCTGCTTTAGGGCCGGTCCATTAATAATATCAAGCCTATAATTGATGCTTGCATAAGATTATTTTCTGGATAGACCGCTTTGTTATATATACCGGGCTGCTTAGCAGCCGCATTTTTTATTATTTAATAGTAACCTGTTTTATAGGTACCTTAAAACCGAATAATCGCGACAACAATCAGGGTGGTGCATTTTGATACTGTGAGATAGAAAGGAGGGCGGGCCTGTGAAAAAGCTGGTCCTGGCCACTAATAACCTCAACAAAGCATTTGAGATTAAGGAGCTCTTGGAAGACCTGGACATTACCATCCTGACCCTGCAGGAATACCCGACAATCAAGATGCCGGAAGAAGATCGCCCCGATTTTGCCGGCAATGCCATAAAAAAGGCGGAGGCTGTCTCTGCAGCTACCGGGCTGCCGGCCATGGCCGATGACTCAGGCCTGGAAGTGGACGCCCTGGCAGGCCGTCCCGGGGTGCGTTCAGCCAGGTACGCCGGCGAAGGCAGCAGTGACCGGGAAAACAACGATCTTTTGCTTAAGGAACTGGCCGGGCTTCCCCCGGAAAAACGCACTGCCCGTTTCAGGTGCGCTATTGCAGTTGCCGTCCCTGGAAAGCAAACTGCCTTCGTGGAAGGAACTTGCCCCGGGCGCATCGCTCAAAAACCTGTGGGGGAAGGTGGATTTGGTTATGATCCGGTTTTTATTTATGAACCGGAAGGCCTCACCTTTGCCCGGATGTCCCGGGCAGCAAAAAATAGGGTTAGTCACCGGGGAATAGCGCTCAGAAAAGCCCGGCGGTTAATTGAAGAATTATTATGAAACGGCAACGGCGGGTGCCTCTCGCATGCGCCTGTAGTATCGCTTAATTTCCTGGAACAGGTGGAATAACGAGGCCTGGCTTATAAATTCCTGGCTGGTTTGCGGCGGATCACTTTTAGAAAAAGCTTCTTCCATTTTCTTTAGCAAGCGATCAACCATTTCGAAATGATTCTGTCGTCCGGTGATTGCTCTGTGCTGCATTTTCTGCACAATGCGGAACAACCGGACTACCGGTTCTGACTGGGAAACCCGAATTGGCATTCGCCGGGCCAGGTTATGCATTTCTTCCAGGCGGCTTAGCTGGGACTTGAAGATTAGAAAGGTTTTATAAAAGCGTTCTGAGTCGGTGTCGCGATTGATGATGAAACGTTGTTCACCCTGGAGCAGTTTTGATGTTTCCAGTCCTTCTTCTATGGTTTGATATAAACTCCTGGTCTCCTCTTTAAAAGACTCGTCATTGCAGCCTGGTTCAAGCATTTCGAGCATGATAAAATCAATGGCCCGCTTCAATCCTTCTTCAGCTTGCAGCAGTTTTTGCACTACTTCCTTTTTATGATTGGGCGTAAACAGGTAATTGAAAAGCAGCCCGCTTAAAGCCCCCAGCAAGGCAGTGAAAATTTGCTGTATGGAAAAAAGCAGGGGGGCCGTGTCTCCGTTATTACTGCTGAAAATAATTGTTATGGCAGTTATAGCAGTCAACACGATATGTTCCTGCCACTGCAGCTGCAGGCAAATGTAGATAGCAGCGATGGTTGCCAGGCCGTAGCCGATGGGGGATAGGCCGAAAATGAAACTGAAACTAGTGCCCAGGACCCCTCCTATCAAAACGCCCCCGATTTTGGCCATGCTCTGGAGAAGGGAATGGTAAAATGTTTTCTGGACGGTAATCAAAGCCACAATTGCGGCCAGGGTGACGCGTTCAAAGTCCAGTTGTTGGGCAATGAAAATGGCCAGGGTCACAGCCAGGGCAGTTTTTAAGACCCTGCCCCCGACCGGAAAGCGTTTTGAATTAAAGTTCATTAAAGGATGCTCCCAGTCAAACAATTTAACGGCCTCCGCAGAGGCCATTGCCCTTATTATAACCGATCAGGGCTCGTTGTAAACGGCCATTTTCAAGGCTTCGAGCTTCTCCCGGGATGAAGGCCTGTAAACCTGGAGCCAACCATAAAGCCGTGAATTCCCAAAGTAAGTTCCACAGTGAAAAGCCTATTTTTTATAACCTGAAAGCTTGCGTAAAGAATATTATTATTATATAATATGGACGCCTACAGGAAGGCGGTTATCCCAACAGAATAGTATTAAAAAGTCGGGGCGTAGCGCAGTTTGGCAGCGCACTTGGTTTGGGACCAAGGGGTCGCCGGTTCAAATCCGGCCGCCCCGACCACTATTCACTGATTTTTTACCTTTTCTCTGAGCAAATCCCTTATCACTGGCAAAGGTTGCGTTGGCAGGTGCGGCAGTATTATTGCCACGTTAGGTTTGCCCGACGAAACGTGGCAACAGCGAACTTAACGAGGACTGTAATTTTTGCGGCTAATAGCCTGGAACGATGTCCTGCCGGAGCATCAACGCTGTGGGTGTTCAATGAAAAGCAGGCATGGATAAACTTATCTGCCAGTGATGCCTGAATACAAAAATCAGCCCCCGTTTCAAGCCCCTATACGGTTGAGGCAAATACCCAGGCTGCAGTCTCATGCGAAGATAAAATTCCCTGTGATAAAGAAAAGCCTTTTTGTTGCCCCTCACTTAATTTGATACTGTAGAGTAAGCCAAATACTAAAAAAATAAGAGGATATCTTGTGTTTACGACGAATGATTAGATGCCATGCATTTATTTCACACAGGTAGTGATAGCTTGATAAATTTATACCTGCATGGAAGAAGCAGATTGAATTAATAATAGCTATAAGTGAGGTTTAACAATCGTCACCAAACTTAAAATAAATCAATTTGGAAATACATCCGGCAGCCAGTCAATACCTTCATTGCTGATGATTGCCACCGGCCTGGCCTTCCTGTTACTTTTTATAACGGCTTGCTCGGGCGCTGACAAGGAAATTGCGCCCAAACAGGCGCCGAGGGAAGAAATAAATGCCGTTAAACTGGTTTATGTGGACTGGGTCTCCGAGATTGCCAGTGCGCATGTAGTCAAAGCAGTGATCGAGGAGCGGTTGGGCTATGACTGCGAACTGCTTTCGGTAACGGCTATTTCAATGTGGGAATCAATTGCTGCAGGTGATCAGGATGCCATGGTGGCTGCCTGGCTCCCCTCTCTTCACGACCATTATTACTCCCGGGTTAAGAACGAAGTCATTAACCTGGGCCCCAACCTGGAAGGGGTAGAAATGGGACTGGTGGTGCCTGAATATGTAGAAATAGATTCAATTGACGAATTGAATGAGCATGTTGAAGCTTTTGATGGCAGGATTATCGGTATCGATCCCGAAGCCGGCCTAATGGTAGAAACCGAGCAGACTATTGAAAAATACGGCTTAGAATTCGATTTGATTGCCGGCAGCGACCTGACCATGACTTCTGCTTTAGATATTGCCTTCGAAGAAGAGCGTTGGATTGTAGTGACGGGATGGAGTCCCCACTGGAAATTTGCCCGCTGGGATTTAAAATATTTAAAAGATCCTGAAGGGGTGTATGACGAGTCTGAATATATCGGGACCATTGTTCGCAAGGGCCTGGAAGAAGAAATGCCCGATGTTTACTCTTTCTTGAAAAACTTTTACTGGGAGCCCCGAGATATGGAAAGGGTCATGCTCTGGTTCAGTGAGGAAGAAATGAGTGCTGAAGAGGCGGCAAAACGCTGGCTTATAGAAAATAAAGAGCTTGTGGATCAATGGGTGCATTTTTTAGACGACTAATAATTAAGAGATGAAATAAGAGGGAAAGAAATGCTTAACCATCCCCGGCACAGGGCTATGCATGTTACCGAAGGAACTTTTTTTAATGCCTGGTTTATCTCCTCCATAGTAATTACCGTTTTTCTAATTTTTATTCTGGCCTGGTATTTGATTAATTCAAATGAAATGATCGAGAGTTTTCAGGAAAAAGAATTGGCGGTTCAGAAAATGTCGGGCCAGCTGCAGCGCTATACCGATAACCTGGAAATGTCGGCAAAAATGGCTGCCGCTACCGGTGATTTGCGTTGGGAAAGTGAATACGACGATTACCGGGCCAGGCTGGATGAAGTGCTTCACCATATCTCCGTACTGATGGACACTGAAGAAGCGCAAGAACAAATAAGCCAGATCAAGGCCCACCGTTTAGAAATCGATGCTATTGAAGATGAAGCCCTGGCCCTGGTAGCCCGGGGCCAGAAAAGGGAGGCTGCCGACCTGTTAGCCGGTTGGGTTTATACCGGCAATCAACTTGAGGTTGTTGTAGCTACTGAAAACCTGGCTTCGATCATGAACAGTCACATTAATGAGCAGATTGCCATTGAACGACAGTTGACCAGGAACTTGTTGTGGATACTCTCGGCCTGCCTCTTTGTTTTGGTTATTTCCTGGTGGGTAACCATAAAAATATGGCGATCAAGTATGAAAAAGAAGCAGGAAAAAGATCGGGAGATAAATTATTTAAGTTATCATGATGCTCTAACCGGTTTATTCAACCGTGCCTTCCTGGAAGAGGAAATTAGGCGAGTAGATAATAGCGCTTATCTGCCGGTAAGTATTATCATGCTTGATTTTAATAACCTCAAGCTGGTCAATGATACCTATGGGCACAATACCGGGGATCAAGTTTTGCAAAAAGGCGCCGCCCTGTTAAGGCAAAACTGCCGCGATGATGACGTGCTGGCCCGCTGGGGTGGTGATGAATTTGTGATCCTGCTACCCCGAACGGATGAAAAAAGCACCCGTTCCATAAGTAATCGAATTATCAGCGAATGTCGCAGAACCTATCACAGCAGTGTTCCCGTTTCTATGGCCCTGGGGTGGTCCATAAAAACAACTCCTGGTCGGGATATATTCAAACACCTTAAAGAGGCCGAGGACTCTATGTATGATCATAAACTAAATGAGGGGAGAAGTGCGAGAAGCGCAGCACTGAAAGGCCTGCTCGAAGCCCTGGAAAGGAAAAGCTTTGAAACTGAGGCTCATTATCACTGTGTAGAACAGATCAGCAGCTTCATTGGTGAGGAAATGGAGCTGCCGGAATCAGAAATAGACCGGTTAAGATTGTTGGCCAGGGTTCATGATATTGGGATGATCGATGTGCCGGATACTGTCCTGAGCAAGTCTGAATCTTTAACAGCTTCAGAATGGGAAATGGTTAAAAAACATCCTGAAACTGGATACCGCATTGCTCGTTCTTCCAAGGAACTGGCCTACATTGCCGAAGGCATATTAAACCATCATGAAAGCTGGGACGGATCTGGTTACCCGGAAGGGTTGAAAGGCTCTAAAATTAGCCTGCTGGCCAGGATTATTGCCGTTGCAGATGCTTTTGAAGTTATGAGCAGCGGCAGACCTTACAAAAAGGCCATGACCAGGGAGGAAGTAATTTGTGAATTCAGGGAATGCTCAGGAAGGCAGTTCGATCCCGATGTGGTGGAGACCCTGATTAAAGTCCTTGAAGATAAAAATATCTTTAACTCTTCTGACCCGCTGAAAACTTAGCAAAATATGCTCCGGTTTGTTCATTTTTCCTTTCCCCTCAAGAGGATCTAATGATAAAGTATTTTAGAGGTGTATATTAAAAAACCGATCTTGTGAATTATAATAAATGGCCAACAATGTATTAACCGGATTAATTTTTCCGGAAAGGAGGAATTATAATTGGCACAGGATATGCGGACTGTCCTGCAGGAAAGCAGGGTTGAGCAGGCGGTTATGGACCGCTACGCCGCAGAAGCGGCAAAAATTGTGGGAGAAAACAATATTTCTGCCAACCAGGCCGATTTGCTTTCCGCCTGCCGCGATTATTGGCCGGCGAACAGTATTTGGATGAGGGAGGGGGTTTTTCCGGCTTTGCCCCAGCTGGTAGCCTGGCCGAAAACCACAGCCCAGGTCTCGAAGCTTTTGGCTCTGGCCAATCAGGAAAAGATCCCGGTTACTCCTTATGGGGAAGGATCAGGTGCTCTTGGCGGGGTTGTTCCTCTCAGGGGAGGCGTGACTATTGACCTAAAACTGATGAATAAGATCCGGGTTTTGGATGAAAGAAACTTGCTTGTAACGGTGGAAAGTGGTTTAAACGGAGCCCTTTATGAAGAAGAGCTTAACCGGGCCGGCTATACCGGCGGGCATTTCCCGCAGTCCCTGCGCTGTTCCTCGGTGGGCGGCTGGCTTGCCTGCCGGGCAGCGGGACAGTTTTCAACCCGTTACGGCAAGATCGAAGATATGGCTGTCTCCCTGGAAGCAGTACTGCCCGATGGCACCGTGTTCAGCGGCCGTAAAGTACCCCGTACTGCCACCGGTCCCCGGGTTGATCATCTCCTGCTTGGCTCAGAAGGAACACTTGGCATCATTACTTCCGCTACCCTGCGAATCTGGCCCCTGCCTGAAAAACGCCACCTGGCTTCCTACACCTTCGAGAAGCTTGAATCAGGCCTGGAGGCAATTCGCCTTTTCATGCGGGCCGGCACCCGGCCGGCGGTGGTCCGTCTTTATGACGGGCAGGAAACCGGCAATCATTTCCCGGAGCTGGGCGATAAACGCTGCGCTTTGATCTTGTTGATCGAAGGCAACGCCAGGCTCGTCGATGCTGAAGCTGAAGTGATCGATGATTGTGTCCGCTCAGAGGGAGCCGAGAGCGCTGGTGCGGAGCATGTGGAGCACTGGTTGGAAAAACGTTTCAATATCGGTGTTGCTTCGATGCTTTTCCAGAAAGGGGCAGTTTTGGACACAATTGAAGTGACTACCAACTGGCACAATGCTTATACCACCTATCTTGCCATGCAGGATGCTCTGCTTGGCGTGGAAGGGACCATGTTGGCATCAGGTCATTATTCCCATGTTTACCCGGAGGGCGCAGCCCTTTACATGACAGTGGTCGGCTTTCCCGGTGGAGATAAAATCAGTTATTACAAAAAACTGTGGCAGACAGCCATGGAAGCATGCCACAAAGAAGGTGCCGCTTTTTCTCATCACCACGGAGTGGGGCTGCATCGCGGTCTCTGGATGACCGATGAACACGGCTCTGGTCTGGAAGTCCTGAAAAAAATCAAGGATGCTCTGGATCCTGAGGGAATCATGAACCCCGGGAAGCTGGGCCTGGAGGAGGTGCAGTTATGGCAGAAGTAAATATGGAACAGCTGCTGAACTGCGCCCTCTGTCCGAACATGTGCCGTTGTGAGTGCCCTGCCCTGCAGGCAACGGGACGGGAAGCGGTAGCTCCGGCCGGCAAAGGCCGGTTAGCGGCCCTGATCAACGAAGGGAAGCTGAACTGGGACGAAGCGATGCTGGAAGCGGCTTCTTATTGCCTGGCCTGTCGCGGCTGTACCATCCACTGTCCCTTTTCGGAATTAAATTTGTGCGACGAGTTGCTTTTTTCCAGGATGCCGGCCAGGCCGCAGGGGGTAACCTTGCCCCAGGTAGATCCATACCTGAACAACCTGAGGAAGTACAGCAGCCCTTACGGTCAAAAATCAGATCCCGTAATTAAAACTAACCGGCCTGGAGAGAGGGCCGGCGGCGAAGAAGTCATTTTTTTCAACGGCTGTACTTCGCTGGCCAACCATCCCCCTTCGATCGAGGCTGCTGCATCAGTCCTGTTAAAAGCCGGGGTTTCCTTCCGGATGACCGAAGAAGATTGCTGTGGCTATCCGGCTTTGGTATGGGGGGATCGGGAATTAGGCCGCCAGCTTGCCGAAGAAAACAAGCGTAAATTTGCCGAAAGTGGAGCCACGCTGCTGGTCACAAACTGCCCTGAATGTTGGCTTACTTTTTCTGAATACTATCCGGATCTGGAACAGGAGCTGTCGCTTGAAATCATTGATGGCCCTTCTTACTTCCTCAGGTTGATCAAAGAAGGGCGCCTGGAGCTTAAAGAGCCAGATCCCGGCAGCAGTGGGGAACTCGGAGCAGGGGTGATTAGCTACCACGATCCTTGCATCTGGGCCCGGACGGCGGGAACAATTTCCGAACCGCGGGAAATTTTGCAGGCCATTCCAGGGCTGGAGCTAAATGAAGCACAGCCCTCGGGCTCCCTGACCCGCTGCTGTGGCGGAGGCAGCATGTTCCAGCTCGCTTTTCCGGATACAGCTGCAGCTGTAGCTTCCCGCCGGCTGAAAGAATTTCCCTCTGAAGCAGCCCTGGTTACCGCCTGCCCCTTTTGCCGGGAAGGGCTGCTTCAGGAAGACAGGCCTGTTTTAGAGCTGGTTGAAATATTGGATCGCTATTTTAAATAATCGGCAAGTTTGCTCTTTTGAAGTGGTATAATAATCGTGGTTGAATTAAAACAGCCAACTATTTATTTTCCGGCGCCATCTTGGAGGAGGTGAGGTCTTGTACGCATTAGAAACTGAAAAGCTGACTAAATATTACGGTCCGGACAGAGGGATATCCGATTTAAGCCTCTCTGTCCTTGACGGAGAAGTATTTGGCTTCATTGGTCCTAACGGCGCAGGCAAGACGACCACGATTCGTCTGCTACTGGGTTTGATTAAGCCGAGCTCGGGAAAGGTTAAATTATTTGGCAAAGGCCTCCCGCCTGCCGGGGGCAAGTTATATCGCCGGGTCGGTTACCTTCCTGCTGAAGTCAACTATTACCCGGAAATGACTGGCCGCGATCTGCTCGAATACTCAGCCGGGTTTTACAGTATCGGCAGCTTCCGATGGGTGGAGGAACTGGTGGACAGGCTCCAGTTTGATCCCGATAAGAAGATCCGTGCTTACTCGCACGGCAACCTGAAGAAACTTGGCATTATCCAAGCCCTGATGCACAAACCGTTGCTTTTGATTATGGATGAACCAGGCAGCGGCCTGGATCCGCTGATCAGGCAGGAACTGTTCAAGATTATGGAAGAGATGAACCAGCGAGGAGCGACCATTTTCTTTTCCACCCACGTTCTGGAGGAAGTGGAAAGGATCTGCAACCGGGTGGCCATGGTTAAAGACGGTCGCTTGCTCCATATCGGGCCGGTGGATGAACTGCCCGGCCGGGAGATCCGCATGGTCATTTTCAAAGTTTCCGGCCGGCAGCTTTCTAACGAGGCTCTGGAAAGGCTGGGCGAAGCGCATGAACTGCCTTCCAAGCCCGGCTACTACAGGGTCATCAGCCGTCTTCCCATTAATGACCTGGTGTCGTACCTGTCCCGCTTTGATCTTCAATACCTGCGCATTACCGATCCCAGCCTGGAAGAAGTCTTTTTTGACCTTTACGATTCTGCAGCAGGGGGAGGGACCAGGCCTCATGCTTAACTGGAATATTGGCACGACCGAGATCAGTTTGAACCGTCGCGGATTGCTGATCTGGACCCTGGTTATTATAATTGTAATCCTGGTTTACCTGGGCTCCTTCACCTTCCTTGAAGAGGCCAACCTGGTGGAAATGATCAAAGGATACCCGGATATTTTGACCTCCGGCCTGGGAATGGCCCCTGAGGTGTTTGCCGATGTAAACCTCTACCATGGAGGGCTGGTCTTACTCTATATCCTGCTTTTGGCCTCTATCTATGCGATGATGCTGGCCGGAGGGATGGTCGCCCGCGATATTGAACAGGGAACAGTGGAGTTTCTTTACACCCGGCCTGTGCCCCGTGTTGTAATCCTCATTTCCAAGGCCTTTTCGTTCTTGGTCTTGATGACCTTGCTCTGGATCGCCACCTACCTGGCGAGCACCGCCGTGGGTGGGTTTTGGGTGGCCCCGGCTAACTTTGATATTAATGCCCAGTTCACCGCCCACTTGACCGGCTACCTGGCCTGCCTGGCAGCAGGAGGAATTGCTTTTGCCCTGTCACCCTTGTTTGAACGGGTCCAGGCTTCAACCGCTTTTGCCGTTGGGCTCGGGTTTGGATTTTTTTTGTTGAACAGCCTTTCTATCATGTACGAGCAGCTGGAATTTCTTAAATACTTAAACCTCTATTATTATGCTGACCTTAGCGGGGCGGTTGCCGGAGAACCTTTTACGGAAGGAATGATAGTTCTTCCAGCGGTTTTCGTTGCCGGAGTGACCACCGGAGCTATACTGCTTAGAAATAAAGATTTTACGATCGCGTCATAAAGCAGAAGCGCAAACTCAGAGGCAGAAGCGTTTGAAATATTTAATACAGGTCTTACATGCCGAACTACTGGATTGCTCCTAAAAAAGCCCTTGCATTATCTAGTCCGAACGTTTATATTAATAAGTGCATGTAGTCAGAAAAGCAGTCACGGATATTTAAATATGGTTCCGGGGGACATTATACTCCGGCCGAGCGGGTGTAGCTCAATGGTAGAGCCCTAGCCTTCCAAGCTAGTCACGTGGGTTCGATTCCCATCACCCGCTCCATTTTATTTATGCTTAA
>PWFM01000124.1 GCA_003553895.1 Syntrophomonadaceae bacterium
GGCGTTAAAATATTACTTTATCAGGAGGTATGGATCAAAAAATGAGCGAAAAAACTAAGATGGAATACAAGGTGGCCGATTTAAGCCTGGCCCCTTGGGGAAGAAAGGAAATTGAAATCGCAGAGAAAGAAATGCCCGGCTTGATTGCCACCAGGGAGAAATATGCTTCGGAAAAGCCGCTTAAAAACCTGCGCGTTACGGGCAGCCTGCATATGACCATCCAAACAGCGGTATTAATAGAAACGCTGGTTGAACTGGGCGCAGATGTGCGCTGGGCCAGCTGTAATATTTTCTCCACCCAGGACCAGGCTGCAGCGGCTGTCGTGGTCGGACCGGCGGAAAAAGGAGGCACCGAAGAAGATCCCAGGGGGGTTCCGGTCTTTGCCTGGAAAGGGGAAACCCTTGAAGAATACTGGTGGTGCACCCACCAGGCCCTTAACTGGCCCGGAGATAAAGGCCCTCACCAGATTGTCGATGACGGAGGGGACGCCACCCTTTTAATCCACCGCGGCTACGAAGCGGAAAGCAACTCGTCCATGCTGGACGAACCGACTTCAAACAAAGAACTGCAAATTGTCAATAAGCTTTTGAAAGATATACAGGCCCAGAACAACAACTACTGGCGCTCTATGGTTAAAGATGTCCGCGGGGTAAGCGAGGAGACCACCACCGGGGTAAACCGCCTTTACCAGATGGAAAGGGATGAAACTCTTTTATGCCCGGCTATCAACGTTAATGATTCGGTAACCAAGGGCAAGTTTGATAACATATACGGATGCCGCGAAAGCCTGGTTGATGGTATCAAACGGGCCACAGACGTTATGATCGCCGGCAAAACCGCCTTCGTGGCCGGATTTGGCGATGTCGGGAAAGGTTCTGCCGAAGCCCTGGAAGCCTTAAAGGCAAAAGTCCTGGTTTCGGAAGTAGACCCGATATGCGCCCTGCAGGCCGCCATGGCCGGTTATTCGGTGGTAACCATTGAAGATGCCCTGCCTTATGCCGATATTTATGTAACGGCCACGGGCAATAAAGATGTAATCAAGGCTGAACATATGGCGAAAATGAAAGACATGGCCATCGTCTGCAATATCGGCCATTTTTATAATGAAATCCAGGTTAATGAACTTGAAAACTACCCGGGCATCAAAAAAGTCAACATCAAGCCCCAGGTGGATCAGTTCATATTCCCCGATGGACACAGTGTCATCCTGCTGGCGGAAGGGCGCCTGGTCAACCTGGGTTGCGCCACCGGCCATCCCAGTTTTGTCATGTCCAACAGCTTCACCAACCAGGTCATGGCCCAGATCGACCTGGCCCAGCACGATCGCGAATGCTCGGTTTACCGGCTTCCGAAAGAGCTCGACGAAGAAGTGGCCCGCCTGCACCTGGAAAAAATTGGGGCCCGCCTGACCAGGATGAGCGATGACCAGGCTGAATATATCGGCAAAAATCCGGAAGGCCCATTCAAGCCCGATCATTACCGCTATTAAATTTTAACCAAGCTAACACTACAGGTGAGCATAATTAAAGCCGGGGGGTTCCCCGGCTTTTTAATTTAATGGCCACCCGGGCCAAACGTTAAACCAGACCCGGTAATTTAGAATCTCCGTTGACCCCGTGAGTATGTCACAGCAATTTAAGCCTGAAATAACGCCTACTGGCGCAGTCTTCTGGCGCATTTTCCGGCTTCATAGTATATTTTTTCTTCATCCAGGGTAAAAAACTGACCCCGGTCATATAAAATATTTCCGTCCACGATTACCGTTTCAACATCGTTTGCTGAGGCTGAGTAAACCAGGTTGGCAACCGGATCGTTATGAGGTTGGAGGTGGGGCTTATCAAAATTAACAATAGCCAGGTCTGCCCTGGCCCCTTCTTTGAGCACCCCGAGAGCGCCTTCCATATTAAGGACCCTGGCTCCTCCCAGAGTCGCCAGTTCAAAGGCCTGCAGGGCCGGAATAACGGTGGGATCGGCAAGTGTTCCCTTTTGCAAAAGGCTGCAGAGTTTTATCTCTTCGAACATGTCCAGGTTATTGTTGCTGGCTGCTCCATCGGTTCCCAGGCCTACGCAGGCCTTGTTTTCCAGGAGCTTTTGCAAGGGCGCGATGCCGTTACCCAGTTTGAGGTTACTGCAGGGATTATGGGAGATCCCAACGCCCTTTGAACTTAAAATTTCTATATCCTGGTCATTCAGGTGCACGCAGTGCCCGGCTATAATTTGCCTTTCAAACATGCCCAGTTCATCAAGGAGGGCTACCGGGGTTTTGCCATAAGTTTGCAAAGACTGTTCAACTTCGTCCCTTGATTCCGAAAGGTGGATATGGATGATGGCATTTAAATGCTCGGTTTCTTTTAGGACCCTCTTCAGAAAGTCAGGCGGGCACGTATAGATGGCATGAGGTCCCAGGATGGCCTGGATGCGGCCATGACCGTTATCCTGATCCTGCCAGTTTTCAATAAATTTGATTGCATCTTCCAGGGTATTAAAACCTTTACTGCTGCTTTCGGCGCCGATAAAAACCTGGGAAAGCATGGCCCTGATACCGCTTTCCTGGCAGGCCCGGGCAGTTTGCTCCATAAAATAATACATGTCTACAAAGGTAGTTGTGCCGCCCCGGATCATTTCCAGCAGGGCCAGGGAAGTGCCCCAGTAAACATCTTCTTCGGTCAGTTTTGCTTCAGCCGGAAATATTTTCTTAGTCAGCCACTCCATCAGGGGATAATCGTCGGCGTAACTCCTGAACAGGGTCATGGCGGCATGATTATGCAGGTTGATCAGTCCGGGTATAACCACCTTGCCCTCACCGGCTATTACCTCGGCATCACCGGGTATTTCTTCTGTCCCGGTTGAAATCATCTTGATAAAGCCATCTTCGATAAGCAGATTTCCAGAATCGATGACGCCGCAGTTTTCATCCATTGTTACCAGGGGGGCGTTTTTGATCAATACTTTGGACTTCACGGTAATCCTCCTTTGCATATATCTGGTTATATAATTTTTTGTAGCATCAGTCAGGATTGTTTAACTCCAGCCCGGTTTTCGCCGTTCTTCAGGCTTGTTTAAAAATATTTCCTTTATAATAACATGTTAGCGGCAGCAGGGGCAATTTTTACCCCGAGGTTTGACCA
>PWFM01000177.1 GCA_003553895.1 Syntrophomonadaceae bacterium
ACTGCTGTATATACGCTGCAGGAAGGGCGGCGGGAGATTATTAATGCCCTGAGGCGGGATCGATCATGACCCGCAGCATAACCTTAGGCCAGTATATTCCGGGCGAAAGTATACTGCACCGTCTCAACCCCCGTTTGAAATTATTAACGCTGGTCTTAATCCTGATCATGCTGTTTTTTTTGGAAACATTCAGCGGCTTGATTGCCGCCCTCGGCCTGGCTTTGGCCCTTTATGCCCTGGCCAGGGTCCCTTTCAGTTACCTGCTGCGCGGGCTGCGCCCGATTCTATATATCGCCCTGTTTGCCCTGATTATTTACTTTTTTTTCACCTCCGGCGGTGTGGTTTTATTCCGAGTCGGGTTCATTACAATTGAATCAGAAGGAGTGGAACAGGGGCTGTTCATCGTTACCCGTCTCGTAGCCCTGGTCCTTTTTTCACTGCTTGTAACCCTGACCACCACTCCCCTGTCGCTTACTCACGGGATGGGCTTTTTTTTAAAGCCCCTGCGTTACGCAGGGCTGCCAACCGAAGAAGTGGCCATGATCATGGCCGTAGCCCTGCGCTTTATTCCTACCCTGATGGAGGAGAGCCAGAGGTTAATGCGGGCCCAGTTAGCCCGGGGGGCAGATTTTGAAACGGGGTCTTTTTTCCACCGGGCGCGCAACATGGTTCCCCTGGTTGTCCCCCTTTTCGTAAGCGCTTTCCGCCGGGCCGACGAACTGGCCCTGGCCATGGAAGCAAGAGGGTTCAGGATCGGGGCGAAAAGGACCCGGATGCACCGGGATATTATAACTGGCCAGGACCTGGCCGCTTTATTCTTGGTCCTGGCTTTGATTGCCCTGGCCTTAACTTATAACCTCTAACCCGGCTGGAGTTGCAACATTTTTATGTACTTACCATGGACAATGTAAAAATTTTAAACCCTGGCAGGGGCAGTAGATCCAGGATAATCTTAAGGTATCGGCATAATTCTTTTTGCAGGCTGCCAGGAGGAGTTACAATAATCGCAAAGGAGAGCCGGCGCTTTGGCCAACACCCTGCTTCACATAACCTATGACGGCACCAACTACAGCGGTTTCCAGGTCCAGGACAATGCTCCCACCATCCAGGAAGCTGTTGAGAAAGCCCTTGGCATTATTTATAAAGAACCGGTGCGTATTACCGGGGCCGGCCGGACCGATTCCGGGGTTCACGCCCGCGGTCAGGCAGCCAATTACAGGGCGCCCTTTCATATTGCGGAAAAAAATCTACCCGATGCGGTTAATGCCCTCCTTCCACCCGATATTGTCATTACCGGGGCCGAGAGAGTAGAAGATGAGTTCCATGCCCGCTATGACGCCAGGCGGAAGATATACAGTTATACCATCGACAGGGCGCCTTTCCCCCAGGTTTTGAAGCGCTTATACAGCTGGCACGTGGCCGGCAGGTTGGATCTTAAAATAATGGCGGAAACAGCTGCTCTTTTTGAAGGAACCCATGATTTCCAAGTATTTCAGGCCGCCGGGAGCGGGGTGGCCGATACGGTGCGGACCCTCTACGGGGTGACCCTGGAGGACAGGCCCGCTGACCGGTTGTTAATCATTACTTTTGAAGGAAATGGCTTTCTTTACCGCATGGTCCGCCTGATCACCGGCGCGCTGGTCCGGGCCGGTATGGGCAAATTAAGCCCCGGCCAGGTAAAAACTGCCCTGCAGGGTGGAAACGCTGCTGCCCCAGCTCCTACAGCGCCGGCTGCCGGGTTGTGCCTGGAAAAAATATTTTACGATCATAATTTGTAATTATTTTAAGCAGCTTAGCTGGAACCGAAAAAAACTCCGGAAAAATGGCCATAAATCGTTTTTAACGGGGGTTTGCAGCTTGACAGGGCAGGGCCGGTATATTAAAATGTAGGTTGTGGCTTTACTGGAAGAGGTTAAAGGAGAGAGTGGATATGCGCACTACATACATGGCAAAACCAAGTGATATCAAACGGAACTGGTATATTATCGACGCCGCCGGACGCCCTCTTGGCAGGGTGGCCACAGAAGCGGCAGGAGTGCTTAAAGGCAAGCATAAACCCGAATATACACCCCACCTGGATACCGGTGACCATGTCATCATCCTGAATGCTGAAAAGGCAATATTAACCGGGCGAAAGCTCGAGCAAAAGTTTTATTACCGTCATTCCGGTTATCCGGGCGGATTGAAAAAAATCGATTACGCCACCATGATGGACAAAAAACCGGACAAAGCAGTTTATATGGCCGTCCGGGGCATGCTTCCCCATAACCGCCTGGGAAGGGCCATGTTGAAAAAATTACGTGTATACAGGGATAACCAGCACCCTCACCAGGCTCAGCAGCCGCAGGTCCTGGGAGAAGGGCCGGAAGATAAGAAGGAAGGGGGCCCTGACTCTTGAGCGAAGTGCAATATATAGGGACGGGACGACGTAAAGAATCTGTAGCCAGAGTCCGTTTAATACCCGGCAGTGGCAAGATTGTCATCAACGGTAAAGAAATGGACGATTATTTTGGCCTGGAAACGTTAAAACTGATTGTCAGGCAGCCACTGGTGGCTACTGAAACCGAGGGTACTTTCGACATTATTACCAAGGTCGAAGGGGGAGGTTTTTCCGGCCAGGCCGGGGCAATCAGGCATGGTATCGCCCGGGCGCTGCTTCAGGCTGATGAAAACCACAGGCCGGTGTTGAAGAAAAATGGTTACTTGACCCGCGATCCGCGTATGAAAGAGCGCAAGAAGTACGGCTTGAAAAAAGCCCGCCGCGCACCACAATTCTCCAAGCGTTAAAAATTACCTGGAACCCATAGCAATAAATGTGGCCCGATGCTTTGCATCGGGCTTTGAATTGCGCCGGGCAGCTGCCTTCACGCACTATTATCAAGACCCGGAATAACATAGCCCTATTTTATTGCCCGGGAAATACCGGGCCACCGGGATGTATTCGAACTAAATTGCCCTGGTAATATTATTATGGTTGCTATTAAAGGGTTAAGCTTTTATTTTTTAAACCCAGCGCAACTCTGGCAGAGATGTATAGCAAGATCCCGTAAATACTGATTTGCAAAGTGTTTATAAGGGCTCATTCAGAAAACCAACTGTTAGGGAACCGGCTCGTCAGGGTTAGG
>PWFM01000146.1 GCA_003553895.1 Syntrophomonadaceae bacterium
TGCACAGCGTTTATAACGCCATGGCGGCAATCCTGGCCGCCCTCCTTCAGGGCATTCCCACCACCGTGATCCAAAAAGCCTTAAAAGATTTCGGGGGAGTGGAAAGAAGGTTTGAGCTCATTTTTGAAGACGATATTAAGATAATCGACGATCACTTTGCCAATTACGGCAACATAAACGTTACCCTGGAAACTCTGCAGATGATGGACTACAACAACCTCCACCTGGTTTATGCCATCAGGGGAGGAAGAGGCGTAACGGTGAACCGGGAAAATGCCGAAGCCATCGCCGAGTGGGCCCCCAGGCTGGGTTTGGATCAGGTAATAGCCACCACCAGCGTTTCCCACGTCGATGAAAAAGATGTGGTCAGCGAACAAGAACGGATAGTTTTTGAAGAAGTGATGAAGAAGGCAGGTCTCGAGGTGGAAATATATGAAGAACTGCCCGACGCCATCGCCCGGGGGCTTGCCAAAGCCGCCGCGGACGATGTGGTGCTGCTTGCGGGCTGCCAGGGTATGGATTACGGCGCTTCGGTGTGCCTGGAACAAATCCACCGCCAGAGACCGCACCTGGACAAAGAAAAAGTATTCGCCGCCTTAAAAAACAGGGTGGCCGGCGTTTAATATGCAACAAGCCCATGTAATACCGTGCCTTATAAAATACTCCAGCTCAGGCTTAATTGCTGCGGGACTGCTCTTTTCAAGCTTCTTTTACTTCCACGCCGCCCATGATCGCCCGGGCCTGGATGCGCAATATTTTATCAGCGCCTTCCTCAACATTGCTTTCAATTTTCCGGCCGCCAATCAGTCCGCCATCTTCATGTTCTTTAAAAGTTACCCCGCCGAGAACGGCATTGCCGTCAAAGATGACGGCCAGGTCCCGGGGGACTTTTACATCAATTCCACCCATAATTGCAGTTAAATCAAGGATAGTTTCACCCTGGGGAATCTCAGCAGCTCTCAAGTCCATTTCAATCCCGCCCATGACAGCAAAATAGCTGCCGCTTTCGAGTTTCCAGGGCTCTGAACCGCCGATTTCAGAACCGCCCATAAAAGCAAAACGGCCACCGCCGGCCGAACTGAATGCCCGGCCCCGCAACAGGCTGATCCCGATTAATATCAGGACCACCGGCCAGAGCAGGTTCCAAAATATGCGGGTATCCACGTAGAAAAGGTCGAGGTTCCGGCCAAGAAAAATCACCCCGATCGCAATGGCAATAAGGGCTGTTACAAACTGGCCCCAGGAAAAAAAGGCTTTTTGCTCTCCTTCTGCAGAGCTAGAACCAAAAGAGGCAAATAGCCAGCTTAGACCCAGCACCAGCGGTATTACCGGCCACAGGCGCAGAACCTGCCTGATATCAATATCGATCCCCTCGACCAGGTTATTCAAAAGCAAAATCACCCCAACACCCAGTATAACCAGGCCAAGTAAAAACCGGCCGCTCAGAAAACGCATAAATATCAACCTCCAGACCACTCATAAAATATAAGACGCAAAATCATATTTCAGTATAGCATATTTTTTTCTCAGAGAGTAACGCTATTCGCTGTTCAGCCTGCGTCGTCTGACAATGCCAGTCACTGCGACGAAGACGGTTATCATTTTGATCCTGCAAACGTTGACTTTTCAGAAGGCGCATGCTAAAATTAACAGCGCAACAAGATAGCATATGGTGGGTGTAGCTCAGCCGGTTAGAGCGCCAGGTTGTGGCCCTGGAGGCCGTGGGTTCGAGTCCCATCACTCACCCCAGAGCTGGGGCGTGGCCAAGCGGTAAGGCACGGGATTTTGGTTCCCGCATGCGCAGGTTCGAATCCTGCCGCCCCAGCCATTTTTATACCCTTTTTCAAAACCCCTTTAATTCCAGGACCCGGCTCAAATAAAATAAGACCGCCTTCCCGCAGAACTATGCGCTTTTCTAGCAAGTAGCGATGCTGAAGGTATAAGACCCCGCCCAAATATGCCCGCAACCAAAGAGCAAGCAGTTAACAGGCACGCAGGACGGGGCCTTATCAGTATTTATTCCTTACTCAAGATCAACCCTGAACAGGTCCGGGCGGAAATTAAAGTCCATATCCAGATCAATAACATAATCCCTGGCCCCATAAACAGTCAGGTCATGATATACGGGGACAAGCGGCGCTTCGTTCTCCACCAGGTCCTGAAGTTCAAGGTAGAGTTCCCGCCTGTTTTCCCGGTCCATTTCCTGAACCGCCGCCTCGATTAACTGGTCTGCTTCAGCACTGGAAAAATCCACCCCCCGGCTCTGGTTAAAACCGGCCCCGGTCAAAATCCAGGAACTGAAGAAATCATTAGGGTCCTGCCCGGTCCAGGGGCAAAAAGAGATGTGGAAGTCTCTTTGCTGCAGTTTCTCGTTATAGGCTCCCATTTCGATGGTTTCAATTTCCGCTTCTATGCCCAGCTTGTCCAGTTCTGTCAGCAGGTACTGGGCCATTGAAGACATGGGCCAGCGCGCTGCCCAGCTGGAATTAACCAGGATCAGCAGTTTTTCGTCCTCCTCCATATTCTCTTCCAACAGGCGCTGCGCTTCCTCCGGGTCATAATCATAACGCTTCACTTCCTGATCCAGCCAGTATTCGGCCAGCGGAGTAATAACCGCCCGAGCCGGTTCTCCGTAACCGTCCAGCAGGGATTCAACCAGTTCTTCCCGGTCCAGGAGCTTGGAAATACCCCTTCTCACATCGGGATTGTCCACCGGTGCTTTGTCAGTCTGGAAAAACATGTAGATTGATGTCAGCACCTGCTGGGTTTTTAGTTCAATACCGGCAACCCCTTCCAGTTCAGGGACCTGCTCAGGAAGAATAATGCCCACATCGGCCAGGGCATCCACTTCACCCGCCTGCAGGGCCGAAACCCGGGTCGCTTCATCGGGTATATAGTGAAATACAACCCCGTCCACATTCGGCTCTCCCTTCCAGTAATCCCGGTAGGCTTCCAGGTGTATTTTATCTTCGCCGTAACTCTCAAAACTAAAGGGCCCTGTTCCTACCGGCGCTTCCAGGTTTGTTCCGCCCTCTTCAATCACTTCAGGGCTGAACATGGCGCTCGGAAAATAGCTGATCAGGACCGGAAAAGCAGGCAAAGGCCGGTCCA
>PWFM01000008.1 GCA_003553895.1 Syntrophomonadaceae bacterium
CCGCGTTTATATGATCCATTTCATGAAGGGCCGCGATTACGGTGAATTCCTGGCCCTGGAGAAAATGCCTAATCTTACTCTGGTCCGGGCTGGGAGGGACTGTTTTGTTTCCCGGGAAGATCCTGATCCGGTCGATATCGACCTGGCCAGGGATGGTTTTGCCAGGGCCGGAGCGGCGATACGGAGCGGCGAATACGACCTGGTAGTCCTGGATGAAATAAATGTAGCCGTCGATTTCGGTTTAATAGCCGAAGAAGATTTAATCGGCCTGCTTCGTGAAAAACCGGCCGGGGTGACCGTGGTTTTAACCGGAAGAGGCGCTTCCCAGGAGCTGGTCAAGATGGCCGACATGGTCAGCGAGGTGCTGGCTATCAAACACCATTATGAACAGGGCGCGGATTGTGAGCGCGGGATTGAGTATTAATTTCTAAAATTATGCTGAGACTATCTCAAAAATGCATGTTACTATTTTCATCCATCAGATGTTGCTCTTTTTTAAGGGCATGCTTGTCTAATTAGTTATCATCCGGATACCAATAATGTCAGCAGATATCCTAGAATAATTAGAACCGTCCCCAATATTTTATGATAGCAGCGGGTATTCTGGAATAATTAGAACCGTCCCCAATATTTTAGGAGTGAGCAGATGCAGCAACTGGTAAAGGATTTGTTGGCGGGAAGCAGGCGGGCAGCGGCACGCTTGATTTCGCAGGTTGAAAATGATGATCCCCATAAAAGGGAGCTGCTTATGGAAATATTTCCTCATACCGGGCGCGCTTATGTTATTGGGATTACCGGTGCTCCCGGCTCGGGAAAAAGTTCGCTGGTGGATTGCCTCCTGCAGCAAATGCGTTCTGAAGATCTCAAGGTGGGCGTAATCGGGGTAGATCCGACCAGCCCCTTTAGCGGAGGAGCCATCCTGGGCGACCGGATCAGGATGCAGGAGCATGCCCTGGACCAGGATGTTTTTATCCGCAGCATGGGGACCAGGGGCAGCCTGGGCGGGTTGGCCCGGGCTACCCGGGAAGCAATCCAGGTTCTCGATGCTTTCGGCAAGGATATCATCCTGGTCGAAACGGTGGGTGTGGGCCAGTCGGAGGTAGATATCGTCAAAACAGCGGACAGCACCATGGTGGTTTTGACCCCGGCCGGCGGAGACAGTGTTCAGACCATCAAGGCCGGGATCATGGAGATTGCCGACCTGTTCGTGGTTAATAAGGCCGACCTGCCCGGTAAGGAACGGACGGTTACGGAAATAAACCTGATGCTGGACATGAAAGAGGACAGCCGGTGGCGCCCGCCTGTGGCCTGCACCGTTTCCGTTCGTGGTGAGGGAATCGAAGCGGTGTGGCAATCTCTCCAGGAGCACCGCCGGTTCTTGGAGGAAAGCGGGCGGCTGCAGGAAATCCGCCGGGAAAGAGTCCGGCGAGAGTTGACTGAACAGGTGGAGTACCTGGTTAAAAACCAGATCTGGGACCGGGTTAAGGAACAGATCGAGTTTGACAGCCTGGTTGAAAAGATTGTGCACCGCCGCTGCGATCCTTACAGCGCTGCTTATGAGCTGCTGGAGAAAATTGATTTTTACGGCGAAACCGATTAAGAGGGTGGTTAGTTTATGGATCAGGAAAAGTTAGAACGGATCCGGGAGCTTAAGGAGTTATGGGAACAAGAGCTTGCCGATTTGAAGGAACGGAAAGAGCCGGCGGAAACGGTTTCAGGCCAGCCGGTTAAAATGCTCTTCACGCCTCTTGATACAAAAAACCTTGATTACGAAAGAGATCTTGGTTTTCCGGGTTCCTACCCCTATACCAGGGGGGTGCAGCCTAACATGTATCGGGGCCGGTTGTGGACGATGCGCCAGTTTTCCGGTTTTGGCGACGCCTACGATTCCAACCGGCGTTACCGTTACCTGCTTGAACAGGGCCAGACCGGCCTCAGCGTCGCTTTCGACATGCCCACCCTGATGGGCTATGATTCGGACAGCGATCGTTCTCTCGGCGAGGTGGGCCGCTGTGGGGTGGCCATCGACTCCCTGGAAGATATGGAAATCCTGTTCGATAAAATCCCCCTGGATCAGGTCACTACTTCGATGACCATCAACGGTCCGGCGGCGATCCTCTGGTGCATGTACCTGGCCACCGCCGAGAAGCAGGGGGTGAGTTTGGATCAGGTAGGCGGCACGATCCAGAATGATATCCTTAAAGAATATATCGCCCAGAAGTCGTGGATATTTCCTCCTGAGCCCTCAATGCGGCTGATTACCGATATTTTTGAATTTGCCTCTGATCATGTTCCCAAGTGGAACACGATCAGCATCAGCGGTTACCACATCCGGGAAGCCGGTTCAACGGCGGTGCAGGAGCTGGCCTTTACCCTGGCCGATGGTTTTGCCTACGTGGAAGCGGGGATCAATGCCGGTTTGGATGTAGATCGCTTTGCGCCGCGCCTGTCATTTTTCTTCAATTCCCATATCGACTTTTTTGAAGAAATTTGCAAATACCGGGCCGCCAGGCGGATCTGGGCCCGGCGGATGAAGGAGAAGTACGGGGCTAAAGATTCGCGTTCTTTAAAAATGCGTTTCCATACTCAGACTGCCGGCTGCAGCCTGACGGCCCAGGAACCGGAAAATAACATCATCCGCACTGCCTACGAAGGCCTTTCCGCTGTTTTAGGCGGGACCCAGTCTCTGCATACCAATTCCATGGACGAGGTCCTGGCCTTGCCGACCGAAAAAGCGGTTAAAATAGCCCTGCGCACCCAGCAGGTGCTGGCCTATGAAACGGGGGTGGCCAACACCATCGATCCGCTGGCCGGTTCTTACTTCATTGAGGCCCTGACCGATAAGATGGAATCCGAGGCGGAGGAATACTTCAGCAAGGTTGATGACCTGGGCGGCGTGCTGCCCGCTATCGAACAGGGTTTCTTCCAGCAGGAGATTGCCGATGCCGCCTACGAGTACCAGAAAGCCGTGGACCGGGGCGAGCGAATCGTGGTCGGCATAAACCGCTACTGCAGCGAAGAGGCCCCGGATATTGAGATTCTGAGAATTGACCCGGAAGTGGAACGCAAGCAGCTTGAGCGTCTCAAGCGCCTGAAAGAAACAC
>PWFM01000021.1 GCA_003553895.1 Syntrophomonadaceae bacterium
CCCACGGCCAGGCGGCAGACAATACCTTTTAAATCGGCGCTATCCGGAAAAACATCAGATACCAGGCCCAGCCCCTTTTTCATCCACATTTTGCGGCCTTCGCCGGGCCCGGCCGCAATACCGGCCGATTCCTGCCCGCGGTGCTGGAGAGCGTAAAGGGAAAAGCAGGTCAGAAAGGCCAGGGGCTGGTTCTCGGCAAAACCGCCGCACACTCCGCAGGACTCATTGATTTTACCGGGCCCAATTAGCTCATCATCCACGAAAAAACCTCCTCAAAGGCCTTTTTCATTTCGTCCAGCCTCAGTTTTAAAAACCGGCCGCCGCCGCAACAAATATCGAGCGCATCCCCGCCAACCCGCCCTATTACCCTGAGCTCCACTCCGGCTTCTTCAGCCATTTCGATCACCTGGTCCCGGTTTTTTTCCGGCAGGGACAAAATGGCCCGGGAGGGGCCTTCGCCGAATAATGCCAGGTCCGGATCGGTCGAAAGGGGCAGCTCGATTACAGCGCCTCTGCCGCCGGCCATGCAGCTTTCGGCCAGGCTTACGGCCAGGCCGCCCTCGGAAAGGTCGTGGACGGAAGAAACCAGGCCGCGGGCAACCAGGCGGCACAAAAGTGCCTGCACCTTTTTTTCCATGCCCAGATCAATTCCGGCCGGCCTTCCGGCCACCCTGCCGTGGACAACCTTTAGTAACTGGCTTCCCCCCAGGGATACCTCCTCCGGTCCAAGCAGGCAGATCGCATCGCCCTCTTCTTTAAAACCGGGGCCGCAGTGCCGACCTGCATCTTCAAGGAGGCCCACTGCGCCAACCACCGGGGTGGGATAAATAGCTTCGTCTTCCACTTCGTTATAGAAACTGACATTCCCTCCTACCACCGGCACTTCCAGGACCCGGCATGCTTCGGCCATCCCCTCCACCGCCCGCCTGAACTGCCAGAAAGCGGCGGGTTTTTCGGGGTTGCCAAAATTCAGGCAGTCGGTAATGCCGATCGGCTCCGCCCCGCAGCAGCTAACATTCCTGGTCGCTTCGGCAACGGCCAGCATCCCGCCCAGGTAAGGATCGAGGTAGGTCAGGCGGCCGCTGCCATCCACCGCTACCGCCAGGGCCTTTCCGCTTTCCCGCAGCCTGATAACCGCAGCATCTCCGCCCGGGCCCTGGAGGGTGCAGGTGCGGACCATGTAATCGTACTGCTGCCAGACCCATTCTTTGGAAGCGATGTCCGGTGAAGAAAGCAGATTCAGCAGGACCCGGCCCGGATCTTTTAGCGGCGGCAGGCTCAGGGGGTCGAAAGAACTGAGCTCCCGGTAGTAATCCGGCTCCCTGCCCTCCGGCTCGTAAGCCGGCGCACCGCCGGCCACGCTTTCTGCCGGCACCTCGGCCACGATCTCCCCGCGGTAAAAAATCCTTACCAGCCGCCCCTTCGTTACCCGGCCCAGCACAGTCAGGGGCAGCTGCCAGTGCCGGAAAATGTCTTCCAGGCCGCTCAGGTGTTCCGGTTCGACAATAAAAAGCATCCTCTCCTGCGATTCTGAGGTCAGGATCTCAAAAGGCTCCAGGCCTTCTTCCCGCAGGGGGACCTTGTCCAGGTCGATTTCCAGGCCTGTTCCGGCCCGGGAAGCCGTCTCGGTCAGGGCGCAGGTCAACCCCGCCCCGCCCAGATCCTGCACCCCCTGCACCAGCTTTTTCTCCACCGCTTCCAGGGTGGCGTCAATTAACAGCTTGCCCAGGAAAGGATCGCCTACCTGCACGGCCGGCCGGTCCTTCTCCGATTGCTCAGAAAGCTCCTCGGAGGCGAAGGTCACCCCGTGAATACCATCTCTGCCGGTCCGGGCGCCGGCTAAAACCACCAGGTTGCCCTCTCCGCAGGCCTGCCCCAGCACCAGGCGCTCCAGGGGCATGACCCCCACGCACATGGCGTTAACCAGCGGGTTGCCCCGGTAACAGGGTTCAAAATATACTTCACCGCCAACGGTGGGGATGCCCACGCAGTTACCGTAGCCGCCGATACCGGCCACCACACCTCGGAGGAGATAGCGGCCGCGGTCGTTATCCGGAGGGCCGAAACGCAGGGAATTTAAAAAGGCAATGGGCTGGGCGCCCATGGTATAAATATCTCGCAAAATTCCACCGACCCCGGTGGCTGCGCCCTGGTAGGGCTCCACGGCCGAAGGGTGGTTGTGGCTTTCAATCTTAAAGACCGCGGCATAACCGTCCCCGATATCGACCACCCCGGCATTTTCGCCGGGGCCCTGGACCACGCGCGGGCTCTCGGTGGGAAATAATTTCAGTGAAGAGCGGGAATGTTTGTAACTGCAGTGTTCGGACCACATCACGCTGTACATATTCAGCTCCACCGGGTTTGGCTCCCGGCCGAGCTGATCGACAATCATTGCATATTCAAAATCTTTCAGGCCCAGTTTGCGCCAGATTTTATCCTGCCTGCCGGCATTATTTTTACTGTCCCGCTCAGCCATTTCCCGCCACCTCCCGGTCCTGAAGATGCCCGATCAGCGACCGGAACAAAACCAGGCCGTCCACCGACCCGAGCGCCCTTTCCCCTGCCCTTTCGGGGTGGGGCATCAGTCCGACTACATTGCCGCGCCGGTTGGCGATCCCGGCAATGTTGGCGGTGGAGCCGTTAGGATTGGCTGCCTCCGAAATCCGGCCGTCCCGGTCGACATAGCGGAAAACCACCTGCCCGTTGTCATCCAGGTCCCGCAGCAGTTCCGGCGGAGCGTAATAACTGCCGTCCCCGTGGGCCACGGGCATTTTAAGCACATCTCCATTTTTGGCTTTGCCCGTAAAGGCAAGGGTATTGGTTTCTACCCGCACGTAACCCTGCCGGCAGCGAAACTGGAGGCTGTCGTTCCGGCACAGCGCTCCCGGCAATAACCCGGCTTCGGTCAAAACCTGGAACCCGTTGCATATGCCCAGAACCAGGCCGCCCGAATTGGCAAAGCCGGCCAAAGCTTCTATGACCGGGGTCCGGGCCGCCAGGGCCCCCGACCGCAGGTAATCGCCATAGGTGAACCCCCCGGGCAGGATGACCACGTCAAAATTGCCCAACTTTCGCCGGTCATAGCCGATATATTCAACATCTCGCTTTAAAACATCGCGGACCAGGTGGTAAGCATCGAGGTCGCAGTTTGAACCGGGAAAGACGATGACCCCGAATTTCATCATTCAACCTCCTGTAAGCTGTAATCATAATCTTCGATGACCGGGTTGCTCAACAGGCGCCGGGACATTTCCTCGATTTTGGCGGCGGCTTCCTCGAAGGTTTCGGCTTCAAGGACCAGCTCCAGGTATTTACCCACCCGCACCCGCTGCACACCGTCGAACCCGAGCGCCCGCAGAGAATTCTCCACGGCCGTTCCCTGCGGGTCGTGCACTTCCTTCTTTAAAGTGACTTCAACTTTCGCCATCCATTGCAGGGCCTTCGCCCCCTTCCAGGCGTCGCAGAACTTCCCGGTAGGCCTCCACCACTCCGCCCATATCGCGGCGAAAACGGTCCTTGTCCAGCTTTTCGCCGCTGCTGCTGTCCCAGAAACGGCAGGTGTCCGGGGAAATCTCATCGCCCAGCACTATTTCTCCCTTGTGCCGGCCAAATTCAAGCTTAAAGTCAACCAGGACAATGTTTTTTTCTTTCAGGTAGGGAACCAGGAGCTCGTTGACCTTGAGTGCCACCCGCTCCATTTCCGCCATTTCTTCAGGTTTGGCCAGATCGAGGGCGTAAATATGGTAATGGTTAATCATCGGATCGTGCAGTTCGTCGTCTTTCAGAGAAAATTCGAGCACAGTTTTCTTCAACTCTGTTTTTTCTGGAATGCCGAGGCGTTTGGAGATGCTGCCGGCGGCAATGTTGCGCACAATAACTTCAACCGGGATGATCTCCAGCGCTTTTACCAGCATCTCCCGGTCGCTGATCGTTTTCACGTAATGGGTGTTAATACCGCGTTCTTCGAGCAGGGTAAAAAAGTGGGCCGAAAGGCGGTTATTCAATACTCCCTTGTCCTCCAGGTGGCCCTTTTTATCCCCGTCAAAAGCGGTGGCATCATCTTTAAATTCAACCAGGACATGATCCGGATTATCAGTCCGGTATATTTTTTTTGCTTTGCCTTCATACATAAATTCCTGTTTTTCCATCTTCCAGTTTTCCTCTCAGGGTATTATTTTTTTTAAACGGCCCCGGAAAAATGCTTATCCGGCCCGCCCTATTCCAGGCCCAGGCGCCGGTAAACATGGCTTACCCGCCGCAGGTAATAGCCGGGATCGAAACAGGCGGCCAGTTTATCGGAGCCGAGCCGGGAACGGACCACCTCTTTTTCGGCCAGCTCTTCTTTGAAAGAACGTCCGCTCTCCCAGGAGGCCATGGCGCATTCCTGGACCAGGTTGTAGGCGTCTTCCCGCGACATTCCGCTTTCAACCAGCTCCAGCAACACTTTCTGGGAATAGATCAAACCGCCGGTCAGCTCCAGGTTGCGGGCCATCCGTTCAGGGTAAACTTTAAGCTCACCGATTACCCGCACCATCTGCCGGACCATATGATCGGTAATAATGGTGGCATCGGGCAGGATTACCCTTTCCACCGAGGAGTGCGATATATCGCGCTCATGCCAGAGAGCCGCATTCTCCAGCGCCGTCCCGGCATAGCCCCGGAGCAGGCGGGCCAGGCCGCAGACCTGCTCGCAGGTGACCGGGTTGCGCTTGTGGGGCATGGCCGAAGAGCCCTTCTGACCGCTGTAAAAAGGTTCTTCCAGCTCTCTGACCTCGGTGCGCTGCTGGTTGCGGATCTCTAAGGCCATTTTTTCCAGGGTAGCCCCGATAATGGCCAAAACGCTTAGAAATTCGGCGTGGCGATCCCGCTGCAGGACCTGGGTGGAAACCGGGGCCGGTTCCAGGCCCAGCTTCCTGCAGACATGTTCTTCGATGAAAGGATCAATATGGGCAAAATTACCGACCGCCCCGGAAAGCTTGCCCACCCGGGTCGCTTCTTTGGCCCGGGCCAGGCGCTGCCGGTCTCTTTGCACCTCGCCATACCAGAGGGCGAACTTTAAGCCCAGGCTGGTTGGCTCGGCATGGACCCCGTGGGTTTTTCCCACCACCGGGGTATTTTTATGATCTAGAGCCTGCTCTTTCAGGACCTCCTCCAGCGCCACCAGGCCCGCTTCGATCAAAGAAGCCGCCTCCTGGATCAACACCGACAGGGCCGTATCCACAATATCGTATGAAGTAAGGCCGTAATGAAAGTAGCGGCTTTCTTCCCCCAGCGATTCAGCCACGCAGCGGGTAAAGGCGACCACGTCGTGCCGGGTCTCTTTCTCCAGCTCTTCGATCCGGCTCACATCAAAAGCGGAGTTACGGGCAATCAGCTCCGCCGCCTCAGGAGGGATCACACCCAGCTCGGCCCAGGCTTCCGAAGCCAGGATCTCCACGTCCAGGAATTTCCGGTAGCGGTTTTCCAGGCTCCAGATCCGGGCCATTTCCGGCCGGGTGTAGCGTTCAATCATTTTACTTCACCTTCATCCAAACGGCCGCTCCGGCCGGTTTTTTCTCTCAGCCTGGAGTCCTTTTCTTCCACTTTGGCCGCCAGTTCCTGGCGGTAGTTGTTCAGCTTTTCGCGGACTTCATTATCCTCCACGGCTATAATTTGCGCAGCCAGCAGCCCGGCATTAAAAGCGCCGTTGATCGTAACCGTGGCCACCGGGATCCCCTGGGGCATCTGGACTATAGAGTAGAGCGAATCGACTCCCTGCATCGGTTCGATGGCAATGGGGACCCCGATCACCGGGAGCAGGGTCATGGAGGCCAGCACCCCGGGCAGATGGGCGGCTCCGCCCGCCCCGGCTACAATCACCTTCATCCCGGCCTCCTCTGCGTTCCTGGCATAGCGGGCCGTTTTCTCCGGGTGGCGGTGGGCGCTGGAAACCACCAGCTCGTAAGTAATCCCAAACAGCTCCAGCGCTTCTGCGCATTTATTCATGATCGGCAGGTCGGAATCACTGCCCATGACGATGCCGACTTGAACTTTCGGTTCTTCAGGCATAACAGATCAACTCCATTTCGACGACAGGTTTAAATCGGTCCGAAAAAGTGCAGCAGCGAAATAGCTGCCAGGATATAGAGGATCCAGTGGACCTGGTCAATCCTGCCGGAGACTACTTTCACCAGCGGGAAAGCGATGAAACCGAAAGCGATCCCATCGGCGATGCTGTAGGCCAGCGGCATAAAAATGATCGTTAAAAAGGCCGGCAGCGCTTCGGTGAAATCGTCAAAATTGACCTTGACCACCGAGGCCATCATCAGGACCCCGACGATAACCAGGGCCGGAGCGGTAGCTTCCGGCGGGACTAAACCGGCCAGCGGGGCTAAAAACAGGGTCAGGAAGAACAGGATCCCCACCACGATCGAGGTGAATCCGGTCCGCCCCCCTTCAGAAATCCCGGCCGTCGATTCGATGTAGGTGGTGACGGTGCTGGTGCCCATGATCGCGCCGCCCATGGTCCCGATGGCATCAGCCAGCATGGCCTTGTTGACCTTGGGCAGGCGGCCCTTTTCATCCAGGTAGCCGGCCCGGGCCCCGGTGCCCAGCAGGGTGCCCATGGTATCAAAAACATCAACAAAAACAAAGGAAAAAATGACGAAAATGGGAATGGCGAAGGTGGCCCGCAGATCAAACTCGAACAGGACCGGCGCCAGGCTGGCCGGGGGGCCGAATATGTCGCCCAGGCCCGTCGGAACGGGCTGAATACCCATGATAAAGCTGACCACGGTAGTTAAAAGGATCCCTAAAAGGATCGCTCCCCTTATCTTCCGGGCCATTAAAATGGCAATAATAAAGAGGCCGATTAAAGAAAGCATCGGCCCGGGAGCGGTTAAATCGCCCAGGGTTACCTGGGTCGCTTCGTAGCCGACGATAATGCCGGCGTTCTGGAGGCCGATAAAGGCTATGAAGAGACCGATCCCGGCCGCCACGGCATGCTTCAGGCTGGAGGGGACCGCGGCGTCAAAATGGGAAACCAGGCCGGTTACGGCCAAAATCAGGAAAACGATACCGGAAATAAAAACGGCCCCGAGGGCTGCCTGCCAGCCGTACTGGGCCGCTACCACGAAAGCGAAAAAGGCGTTCAGGCCCATTCCGCTGGCCAGGGCAAAGGGATAGTTGGTCAACAATCCCATTAAAATGGTGGTTACCCCGGCGGCGATAATCGTCGCTGTCATAACCGCGCCGAAATCCATGCCGGCAGCGCTTAAAATATCTGGGTTAACAAAGATGATATAGGCCATAGTCATGAAAGTGGTAACGCCGGCGGTAATTTCGGTCTTGGTGTTGGTCTTGTGCTCTTTGAATTTAAAGAATTTCTCCATCATGCTCCTCCTTAGCGTTAGTCTTTGGCAAGATTTTTGAAAAGGATCAGAACAGGAAGCGGCAACTCCTAACTATTATGCCCGGTTTATGATCAGCAGCGCAAGGCTCACCTCCCGGAAATATAAATTAAAACCCGGACAGATAGGTATCGAGTGAAACCTACCCGCCTGGGCTTTTATCCCTCCGGTGTGACACCCTTGATCTGAATTCGCAGAAGAATTCGTGGTCATCCAGGATGCCTGTGTCACTCGGACCAGCCCGGGACAGAAATTTTGGCTGCAACGTCAACCGGCTTATCCCGGCGGAACCCTAGACACACTTTCCCTCGTTATACACACTTATTCCCGTCATCAACAACTTATATTTTTCGCCGTTCATATTTATATTCCTTCAAAGAATCAAAATAAAATAAAGCCGCCCGCCTCAAATAAAGAATCCTCCCGGCGCGCTTTAACGGGAGCAAACCTTTCTTGTTTAAGGCCCGGCCCTGTTCAAGGGCAGGATTTACCGGTTTTATCAAAGAACTATTACTGGCAAAGGGAGTGACTCATTTTGATCGCCCTGAGAAATAGTATAAACTACGGGAGGTTATTTCATGGATCTGGAAAGACAAATGGAAGAAATAGCGGGCATGATGGCCGTTGCCGCCAGGACGGCCCCCAAGAGCAAGGGTGAAGACTTTGTTGAGATCACAGTATTAAGCGGGGCCAAGATAAAAACCCTGGCCGATGCCATGGTCAACTATGGCCTGGAGAGCAAAAAACCCAATTTCGATCGCGACGGGAAAAACGTGCGCGATTCTGCTGCTGTCCTGCTGCTTTCTCTCAAAAAACCGGCTGCTCTCGGCTTAAACTGCGGGGCCTGCGGTTATGATACCTGCATCGAGCTGGAAGACAAGCTTACCCAGGGCCCGGAGTTTGCGGGTCCCCTGTGCGCCTGGCGCCTGGCCGACCTGGGCATTGCCCTGGGCTCTGCCGTAAAAACCGCCTCCCTTTTCAATGCCGACAACCGGATCATGTACCGTATCGGCGTTGCCGCCCTGCGCGCCGGCCTGATCGAAGGGGAAGTAGCCATTGGCGTGCCCATCTCAGCGACCGGCAAAAGCATTTATTTCGACCGTTGATTATTGGAAACCCGGCTCACCTCTGGTTAAATAACCCCATTCCCTGAGAGTGAGGCCCCTATAATACTAGTTCGCTGCCGGCTGGTAATTTCAGGGTTGACTTGAAAGCAGATCATGTTTTGCATCCTAAACCAATTTGTTGCAACGCTTGCAGATTAAACTTGAATATTGCGGGCCGGGCCAGGTGGCAACCTATGAACTAATCTATTATTAAAGTTCCAGCATTCATTGATAAATGTTATAATTAGATGAGAAATATTGGAGGGATTATTATGAAATATCGTATCACCTTGCATTATTCCGATGAAGGCTATGCAGTTTCTGTACCTGGCTTGCCGGGATGTTGGTCTCAGGGGTCAACTGAGGAAGAAGCAATAGAAAATATTAAGATAGCTATAAGTGAATATAACACTGTAGTCGAAGAACAACTCAAAGGAAAAGAAATACGTGAAATAGAGGTTATGTAACTTATCCATAAATTCACTTTTGGGTTCTTACCTCGCTGAAATATTAGCCAATCAAATTTAATTTTACCTTCTCTTTTTTATGTATTTAATGGTATCTTGCCAAAAATATAGCCTTCTAAAAAAACCGCTAAAATAAATACCGGACAGATCTCTGAAAGAATAAAAGCATAAATTTAAAAACCGGTATTGCTTTTCTCAAACAGTCATAGAGTTAAAATCAATGATATAACATGGCCCAAATATTAATTTATCAGGATCACATCAAATTCCAGGCAAAAAATGCTTGACAGCCATTAGAAGCTGTGCTAAAGTTCTTAGCTAAGAAGATATTGTAACGCCGATGACAGGAACTAGTAGCCCGGATCGGATCACCTAAGAGAGCCGGATGGAGGAAACGAATAGTTTCCAAAGCTGAGATTCCGGCGATGATACCCCCTGGTGAATGGCTCCTGGAGGCGCCGGCTGAACGCGAGGCCAGCCATAAAGGCCCGCCAGTAGACCCGGACGGAACTTTCACCGTTAAAAGAAAGCAGGTCTGAGAAAAGTAAAGATCTTTTTTCGCATCTGATCAAGCGGCCTTTTTATTTAAAGGCAACCAGGGTGGTACCGCGAACAACTCTCGTCCCAGGACGGGAGTTTTTTATTTATAAAAACTAATTAACTGGAGGGAATGCACATGAAAGAACGTAAAATTATCTTGTCGGAAAAGGAAATGCCCCGGAAATGGTACAATATCCAGGCCGACATCCCCAATCCTTTGCAGCCGCCCCTGCACCCGGGATCCAAGAAACCGGCCGGACCCGATGACCTTAGTCCCATTTTCCCCATGAGCCTGATTGAACAGGAAATGTCGAGTGAACGCTGGATTGATATCCCCGAAGAAGTCCTGGAAATATACAGCCTCTGGAGGCCGAGCCCGCTCTACCGGGCCTACAGCCTGGAAAAAGCCCTGGGCACCCCCGCCCGCATTTACTATAAGCATGAAGGGGTCAGCCCGGCCGGCAGCCACAAGCCAAATACCGCCGTGGCCCAGGCCTACTATAACAAAGAAGCCGGAGTAAAAAGGCTGGCCACCGAAACCGGGGCCGGCCAGTGGGGCAGCTCCCTGGCCCTGGGCTGCAATTACTTTGGCCTGGAATGCTCCGTCTATATGGTCAAGGTCAGCTACCATCAGAAACCGTACCGCAAGTCTCTGATGGAAGTCTGGGGGGCAGATGTTTACGCCAGCCCCACCGACAAAACCAAGTCGGGCCGCGATGTGCTGGCCAAGGATCCTGATTCCCCGGGCAGCCTGGGTATAGCGATCAGCGAGGCGGTTGAAGATGCCGCCGGCAGAGATGATACCAACTACTCGCTGGGCAGCGTGCTCAACCATGTCATGCTCCACCAGTCCATTATCGGCCTGGAATGCCAGGAGCAGTTCAAGCTGGTCGATGACTACCCGGACTTCGTGGTCGGCTGCTGCGGCGGAGGCAGCAATTTTGCCGGCATCAGCTTCCCCTTTATCCACGATAAAATCCGCCATGATAAAAAAGTCCGCGCCATCGGAGTGGAACCTAAAGCCTGCCCAACCCTGACCAAGGGAGCCTTTACCTACGACTTTGGCGACGTAGCCGGCTACCCCCCCCTGTTGATGATGTATACCCTGGGCCATGATTTCATGCCCAACGGCATCCATGCCGGGGGCCTGCGCTACCACGGCGAATCTCCGCTGGTCAGCCAGCTCTGCAAAGACGGCCTGATCGAAGCCCGGGCCTACGGCCAGCAAGGCGTCTTCGAAGCGGCCCTTACTTTTGCCCGTTCCGAGGGCATCCTGCCGGCTCCCGAGACCGCCCATGCCATTAAGGGCGTTATCGACCTGGCCTTAGAATGCCGGGAAGCGGCCGAGGAAAAAACGATTCTTTTCAATTTAAGCGGTCACGGGCATTTCGATTTAACCGCCTATGACGATTTCCTGGCCGGAAAAATCCATGATGTTGAATACCCGCAGGGGTTAATCGACCAGTCCATCGCCTCGCTGGAAAAACTCCTTTAAGGCTGGTCTACTAATCCGCAACGGGATCGAGCAACACCTTAGAATAGGGCTGACGTCCATACGCCGTCAGCCCTTCTTTTTACTGGCCGTCCCAGGCTTTATGGTCAACCATGCCGGAGTTGCAAAAATAACGCCGCTTTCGTCTCCTATCATATCCCGTGACTCATGTCCCGTGACAGTGGACCTGTCCCCCTGTCACTGTCGCTTTTCTTAACCTCACTATAGCTGTCTTCAAAACGGGCGGTTGCAACTGCCCGCCATACAAAAAAGCCCCCTTCAAAAAGGGGGCTTGGGTGTTATTGCAACCTTATTATTTTTTTTTCTATTTTATGCTAAAGCAGACAGTTTAGCTTACATCATCGGCATTCCGCCGCCGGGCATTCCGCCGCCCATGCCTGCTCCTCCGCCGTCGTCGTCAGCGGGAAGGTCTGTGACCACAGCTTCGGTGGTCAGGAACAGGGCGGAAATGCTGGCCGCATTCTGGATCGCCGAACGGGCCACTTTAGTGGGGTCGACAATACCGGCCGGGATCAGCTTCTCAAATTCGCCGGTCATAGCATTAAAACCGGTTCCCTTTTCCATGCCTTTTAACTTTTCAACAATAACGGTGCCTTCAGCGCCGGCATTGTTGGAAATTACGCGGACCGGATCGTGGAGGGAATTCTTGACAATGGTGACACCGGTCTGTTCATCGCCATGGAGGTCTTTTTCTATTTTTTCCACGGCTTCAATTAAACCGAGGTAGGCGATCCCGCCGCCGGGAACAATGCCTTCTTCCACAGCAGCCCGGGTAGCCGAAAGAGCGTCTTCAATGCGCAGTTTCTTTTCTTTCATTTCAGTTTCGGTAGCGGCGCCCACTTCGATTACGGCAACACCGCCGGCCAGCTTGGCCAGGCGCTCCTGCAATTTTTCGCGATCAAAGTCGGAAGTGGTATCTTCAATCTGGGTCCGGATCTGGGCGATCCGCTTTTTGATGGCGTCGGCATCGCCGTAACCATCAACGACAACTGTTTCTTCCTTGCTGATCCGAACCTGGCGGGCCCGGCCGAGCATGTTGATTTCTACATTTTTAAGCTCAATACCAAGATCTTCAGATACAACTTCCCCGCCGGTCAGCACGGCGATGTCTTCCAACATCTGCTTACGACGGTCGCCGAAGCCCGGTGCCTTAACGGATACGCAGGTAAAGGTGCCGCGCAGCTTATTGACAACCAGGGTGGCCAGCGCTTCACCTTCAACATCTTCTGCGATCAGGAGCATCGATTTGCCCTGCTGCACGATTTTTTCCAGCAGCGGCAGCAGCTCGTGGATGTTGCTGACTTTGCGGTCGGTCAGCAGGATATACGGTTCTTCCAGGACCGCTTCCATTTTCTCTGTATCTGTGACCATGTAGGGGGAAATGTAGCCGCGGTCAAACTGCATCCCTTCGACTACCTTCAGGTCGGTGGTAAAACCTTTGGATTCCTCAACGGTGATAACGCCATCTTTGCCCACTTTTTCCATCGCTTCGGCGATTAATTCGCCGATGGCTTCATCGTCTGCAGAGATAGAGGCTACGTGAGAAATATCCTCTTTGGTTTCAATGGGGTTGCTCATATTTTCCAATTCTTTGACGGCCGCACTGACTGCTTTTTCAATACCGCGCCGCATGATCATCGGGTTGGCGCCGGCGGCGATATTTCTCAGGCCGTCGCGAATAATAGCCTGGGCCAGCAGGGTGGCGGTGGTGGTGCCGTCTCCGGCGATATCGTTGGTCTTTGTTGCCACCTCTTTTACCAGCTGGGCTCCCATGTTTTCGAATTCGTCTTCCAGTTCAATCTCGCGGGCTATGGTCACCCCGTCGTTGGTAATCTGGGGAGAACCAAATTTCTTATCGAGCACTACATTGCGGCCTTTTGGCCCCAGGGTTACTGTTACCGTGTCCGCCAGCTGGTTTACTCCTCTTTCCAGCGCACGCCGGGCTTCGTCTCTGAATATGATCTGTTTTGCCATATTATAAAACCTCCTTCGCTTTGGTTAAACTACTTAATGGTAATACTTAAAAAAGTAATCCTTACTCTGTGAGGGCCAGGATATCATCCTGCCTTAAAATTAAATACTCTTCACCGTCAACCTTTACGTCGGTGCCGGCAAAGCGGGAAAAAATCACTTTGTCGCCAACCTTAACCTCCATGTCCAGCTTGGTCCCGTTATCGAGAACCTTTCCTGAACCGACAGCCATTACTTCACCTTCCTGCGGCTTTTCCTTGGCCTTATCGGGAAGAACAATACCGCTGGCTGTTTTCTCTTCGGCTTCCAAAACTTTGACAACAACCCTGTCTGCTAATGGTTTGAGGTTCATGCAACCTGCCTCCTTTATCCTTTTATTCTTATTAGCAGCACTCTCAACAAGTGAGTGCTAATAATTTCGTTGATAATGATACCGCAAAGCCGGTAGACGGGCAAACAGAACTAAAGGCCCTTTCGGGCCTTTATAGCTATCTAGAGCAATATATTCTTATTTTTCGCCTGATATCTTTCTTTTATTGCCGCCAACTCTTTAATACGCCTTTAAACATTCTGGTCCCTGCCTAACAGATTAAAAGCAGCCCAGCTGGCATTCGATGATCTTAACCCCCAGCTTGTTGCAGGCCTTGCCCAC
>PWFM01000195.1 GCA_003553895.1 Syntrophomonadaceae bacterium
CAGACCCAGCTTCACCCGCTGCCAGAGGTCCTGGTCACCGACTTCTGCTATGGAAACATTGAACTTATTCCGCAAGCGCTGGACCAGGCTTTTTGTAACCTGTCTTTTTCCTTTTAATGATCTTACACCGGGAATGTAAAGCTCAAGTACGCAAATTGCAACTCGCATAAAGTCCACCACCACAAAAATATCGGCTGCTCTTAAGGTTAAATAAACCGACCTAAAAGTTGGGTAATATAGGCATCTACCGAATAGCCGCTGTTTAGAACCTGGTTGTAAATATTTTCCACAGCATTTTTCAGAGAAGGGTTCTCTAAATCATCCAGAGTCCGTAAATAGCCGGCCCGCCTGCCCAACCTGAACAGTTCCCTTTTCCGTTCTGGAAGACCCAGGTATTTAGCCAGGGCCTGTTCAATTTTTGCTTTCTCTTCGGGGAACTTTCCATTTATTTCTTCCAGCAGGTTCAGGATATGATCACTGTAGAGGTAGCTGGTGATACCCTCAAGGTTGTCAATAAGCAGGGCTTCCTCCCTGATCACTTCATCATCGTGCAGGGGGCTAAAATTTCCCTTTTGGACCTCTTCAGCCAGGGGAGTTCCGGAACGTATGGCCAGGGTGCGAAAGCGGATAAAATGCGGATTAATCGCATTTAAAACTTTTGCTGTTTCCAGGGCATGCTCACGCCATAAATTTTTCCCGCCCAGGCCAAGAAGGACATACTCGCTTAATGAGAGACCGGCTTCTTTAACCATTAACCCAGCATCAATATGCTGGGCTCCGGTAACTCCTTTTTTCATATATTCCAACACGGCGTCACTGCCGCTTTCCATCCCTATGTGGACCCTGTCCAGCCCGGCTTCTTTCAGATCGGCCAGTTCTTCAACTGAACGGCGCAGGATGGTTCGCGACCGGGCATAGGTGGTAACTCTCTTAATCTCGGGAAATTTTTCTTTTAGCAAGCGAAGTATTTCGCTTACCTGGGCGGCAGGGAGTTGCAGGCTGTCCCCGTCCTGGAGAAAAACAGTCTCGCCTCCGTGGTACTGCCAAAAGGCGACCGGGAGGAGTTCTGGTTGCTCAGCATGGATAAAGGCTACCACAGCCCGGTTTATTTCTCCTCCATGCCCTTCCCGTTCAGATATTTGCCTGATCTTTTCCTTATCTTTAGCTATGGCGTGAATATCCTTTTTTACTTCATCCACACTGCGCCGGCTAAACTTTTTGGTTTTATAAACCGGGCAAAACAAACAGCGATTCCAGGGGCAATTCCTGGTTAAACGCAATAATAGACTGTTTGCTTCATTGGGAGGCCGGATCGGCCCCTGTTCAAAGGCAGGTTTGCTTAAAACCATATATTTCCTCCTGATCCTCTAAAGGGCACAGCTCTCTGTGCCCTCCAAAGGTTTAATTCGTTCAAATTAAGTCCAAAATCCTTTAGGCATTATGATCCGGAAGATAGTGCTTGAGAAGATCCCATAATTCCTGGGGTTTGAACGGTTTGGTCATATAGTCATCCGCTCCCAGGTCCATCGCTCTCTGGCGATCTTCTTCTTCAGCTTTTGCTGTTAAAACAATAATGGGAATATGTTTGGTTTCGCTATTACCTTTCACTTCTTTTAAAACTTCGAATCCGTCAACATTTGGCATTAACAGGTCGAGCAGGATTAAATCCGGATGTTCACGGCGGATCGCATTAAGAGCCTGTTCACCGTCTTCAACTATTTCCATCTGGTAACCGACCGAATCCAGGCAGGTGCGCACCCCCAGAATAACGTTCTTTTCGTCTTCTGCAATCAAGATTTTTTTTGACATAGCTATAGCTTAACCTCCTTATTCTTCTTCGGCTTCCGGTTCAGCGCCTGACAGCTTCACAGATTCTTCGCCGTAATAAACCGGGAAAGTAAAAGTAAATGTAGTGCCTTTCCCAATTTCACTGTCCACCCAGATTTCTCCACCGTGCGCCATTACAATATCTTTTGCTATAGCCAGGCCCAGGCCAACTCCCCCGGATCCTTTAGGCCCGGGGCCGCTAACCTGCACGTACTTACGGAATATCTTGTCCTGATGTTCTTTGGGTATTCCGCACCCCGTATCTTCTACAGAAAAGAAGAGGCGCTTACCACGCTCCCTGACCCGGACTGAGATCGTCCCCCCGGAATCAGTATAGCGCATGGCATTTCCTACCAGGTTGGCTAAAACCCACACCGCCTTATTGAAGTCGGCTGCCACCGGCGGCAGGTTTGGAGCAATATCGGTAATTAATTCAATACCCTGTTTTTCTGCCTGAAACTTGAGAGGCCGCACAGCTTCCTGGACCAAATCGGTAACATCAACCGGTTCTGCTTCAACATAGATAGTGCCCGACTCAATCCTGGATAGCTCCATCAGGTTATCAATAAGCCTGCTGAGCCTTTCGCAATCGGCTCCGATAGCCTCTAAAACTTCCTGGCCGCGTGGAGTCAATTCACCCAGCATGCCTTCTTTAAGCATCTCTACACCGACTATAATTGTCGTCAGCGGTGTGCGAAACTCATGAGAGACGATGGAAACGAAGTCGGTCTTGATTTTTTCCATCTCATGAAACCGGGTTACATCGGTGAATTGAACCAGGCCGCCCCACAGTTCACCCTCATGAAAAACCGGGTTAATGGAGATTTTGAAAAAGTAACGCTGGTCCTGGCGTTTAACTTTTACTGATGCTTCTTCATATGAACATTTTAATTCCTCCTCCTGCTCAAAAACATCATCAAGCAGGGAGTCCAGCTTGTTTACCCCGGTTAACTCGGTTATAACAGAACCCTGTGCCTCTTTGTCGCTTGTATAAAACAACTCGATAGCTTTCTTATTGAGCCAGGCCACTTCCTTTTCGCGGTTGACCAGGAAAACCGGATCTGCGAGGTTATTAGCTACTGTATCCAAATTAACAGGTACCGGTACTTTACTCAACGTCACACCTGCCTTTCTGTATCAATATATGAACTCTAATAAGCCTTATTATATAATATTTTGCCTTCCAATTATACCATCATCATGTAATGTTGAAAAGTCGGTCATAACCTTCCCGAAATTTCCCTG
>PWFM01000067.1 GCA_003553895.1 Syntrophomonadaceae bacterium
GACCCATCCAGAGGCGGAATAGGCAGCAGGTTAAACAGGGCCAGGTAAATATTGATCATGATTAACTGCTGGAAAAATTGCAGGGCCAGGGCGGCAAATTCCGATCCGCCTGTAGCGAACACTCCCGAAACCAGCAGGATCCTGAAAAGCAAAAGACTGAAAAAGCCGAAAATCAGGTTGCTCATCGGGCCGGCAAAAGAGACCCAGCGCAGCCCCTGGCGGTACTGGTTAAAATTTAGCGGGTTAATCGGCACCGGCTTGGCCCAACCAAATCCAACCAGCAAGATCATCAACGAGCCGATAGGGTCGAGGTGATTTATGGGGTTAAGGTTCATCCTGCCCTGCCTTTGCGCGGTGGCATCTCCGTAATGAAAGGCCATCCGGGCATGGGCGAATTCATGAACCGTGATCACAATTAATAATATCGGTATCCTTAAAGCAATGGTAACCGGATCTAAACCGATCAATTCTTACTCCTCCTTTATTTTTTCAGCCTCCAGGTAGTTTATAACGTAATCGAGCTCTTCCTGCGGGGTCTTGACTTCTCCGTCTAAAACCGCCTGCTTGAGGCTGTCAATAATTTGTTGATAACGGGCCCCGGGTTCCAGGCCCATTCTTTTTAAATCGCTGCCTTTCATCCGGGGGTGAATATATTTAAAGGCTTCCATGTAAACCTTCAGGTGACCCTGAACTACTTTATCTTCAGCCATGGCATAGGCCAGCAAAATCGCTTCCACGGGGAGCGGCTCCAGGCAGCTGACCACGGCGCTCGGGTTCAGGGACTCCTCTTTTAATTCTTCCAGCACGCCGGGAACCAGCCGGCAGGCAGTCAGGACAATCGCAGCCCGCTCCTTTGATAATTGCAACTTCCTTATTATAGCAGACCTATCGACAGATTCCAAACCGATTAGCAGGCCGCTGAGATAGGCCAGTTCGCTATCCGGCTTTTCCTTCCAGCCCCTGTCCCGGGCCCACTGCAGGATTTCTTCCACCCGGGCTAAGAGACGCCATTTTTTTTGATCAGGCCGGGCCCGCGGGTACAGGCAGGGCAGCACCTTCAACTGGTCCAATCTTTTTAATATCTCAAGCGGCGAAGGCTCTTTATAGATTAATTTCAGTTCCTGGTTCAACCGCTGGCGGCTGACTTTATCAAGCACTTTACGTTCCACAGCCTTTTTAATCAGGCCCAGGGTTTCCGGTTCTATGGAAAAATCATAGCGTTTTTCAAAACGGACTGCCCGGAGGATGCGTAAAGGATCATCGACAAAGCTCAGGTTATAGAGAACCCTGATACTTTTATTTTTTATATCTCGGCGACCGTTGTAGTAATCGTAAAGGCGGCCATAATCATCAGCCCCGACTGAGCAGGCCATGGTATTGATGGTAAAATCGCGCCGGAACAGGTCGTTTTTTAAGCTGGAACTTTCAACCTGCGGCGGGGCGGCCGGGAAAGGATAATATTCTTTGCGGGCGGTTACCAAATCCAGTCTCAGTCCGTTGTCGAGGTTAAGGGAAGCTGTGCCAAACTGGTCAAAATACCTGACCTTGCCGCCGATCATTTTTTGCAGGCTGAAAGCAAAGGGGATGGCATCACCGATGACTACAAAATCGAAATCTTTCTCCGGAGGTTGGTCGAGGAGCAGGTCCCTGATTGTCCCGCCGACCAGGTAAATTTGGGTTTTATCCCGGTAAGCAAGCTGCCGGATTTGCAGAAGCAATTTTTTGACCCGCCCCGGCAATTTCCGGTTTAAGAGCCTGCTCAGGTTGGCTTCCCCATTATCAGTGAAAGCGGCGGTCAGTTCCGGATCCTCATCTGCTGCTTCCCGGGCGGGCGCTCCGGCCTGGTGCTCATGCCGGTTTTTGAGCGATCTGCCTTTCTGATCCAGGTAATTTAAGTGGCGCAGGATATCAGATCGGGTAATAATACCTTCCAGTTTTCCCTCACGGTTGACTATAGGCACGCGGCCAATGTTGTGTTCAACCATGATCCGCCGCAGCTCAGTTAAAGAGTCCTCGGGCGAAGCCGTAACCAGGGTCCTGGTCATAAATCCTTTTACCGGGGCATGCCCGAGGTCGCTGCGCAGGCCTTTTTGCAGGTCCCGGCGCGAGATCATACCGGCAAGCTTTCCTTCTTCCAGGACCGGACAGCCCTTGATTCCTTTCTCAGCCATAAAAGTTTCCGCTTCATCAAGGCTGGTTTCGCTGCTGATGGTATAAACAGGCTTGGAAGCGGCTTCCCCGGCGCTGATTACCGGGGGCAGGTAATTCCGCAAAAATTCGATAATGATTTTCTTGAGCTCTTCCGCTTTAATTCCTTTAAAGTGGGCGGTTACCGCTGCCGGATAGCCCCGGACATCAAAAGGAGCCAGGAGTTCCAGCAAATCAAGGTCGTTTTCGCGGGTCCGGGCGGCAAAGTATAAGTTTCCGGTCATCTGGACAATCATTATGCTTAGCGCGGTATCTTCGATATCATCCAGGAGCTGCAGCATTATTGAAGCGCCGGTCACATATTCGCTCAGCTTGCTGGTGCTGATCATAACCCGGCGCTGGTTGAGTTCATAGAGTTCGCTGTTTTGGATTAATTTTTCAAGGAGTGTTTTCTGAGAATCAGTCAACGGGGTCCGCAGGTATTCCTGGAGCAGGGAAGTGTTAAGGCCTTTTTCCCAGAGATAAGCCAGGGCCCGGGCATCCCGGCTGGTGGTAATTTCAAAGGTCAGGCATCCCGTATCCTCGTAAATGCCCAGGGCCAGCAGGGTCGCTTCAAATTCGGTTAACTCGATATTGTTGCTGATCAATTCCTCCAGCAGAATGGTGGTAGTAGCGCCGACCGCTTCGATCCGGGCATAATCCGCGCCCAGGTCTTCCTCTCCCGGGTGATGATCAAAAACCCGAACCTGTCCCGCTCTTTCAAGAAGGTCACCCCATTTTCCAAGCCGCTCTTTGCGGTTGGTGTCTACAACGTAAAGGGTATCAATTTTGTCCGCTATATCTTTAGGGTCGCCCAGGGGCAGCAGATCCCGGTACAGGTTTACAAAAGGCCGGACATTGGCCTGCAGGGTTTCAGGTAAAATTACTGTAGCTTCTGGAAATAGCCTGGATGCGGCAACCACCGCAGCCAGGGCATCAAAATCTCCATTTTTATGGGTAATTATTAAATTCACGTCATTACTCCCGCATCCGTTTACAGCAGAGCACGTTAAATAACCCTGCCAAACTTATTGTTGCAGAGATAAGCATTTTATGCAACTGCTGTTAAGGCCGGGGCATCAGGCCCGGGGGTGGGATTTATCATAGACTTCCCTGATCTTTTTCCTGGTGATCTGCGTATAGACCTGGGTAGTGGCAATATCGGAATGCCCGAGCATCTCCTGGACGGAGCGAAGATCCGCGCCATTTTCGAGCAGGTGGGTAGCAAACGAATGGCGAATGGTATGCGGGGTAATATCACCATCAATATTAGAGGTCATGGCATACTTTTTTAATATTTTCCAAAACCCCTGCCTGGTCATACGGTTGCCGTGCTGATTGACGAACAGGGCAGTTTCGTGGTTATTCCGGCACAGATGGGACCTGGCTTTAGCCATGTATTCACTGACGGTGTTTATCGCTACCGAACCGATAGGGACGATCCTTTCCTTCTGCCCCTTTCCCCTGCAGCGCAGATAGCCTACCCGGGGGTCAAAATCGCTTAAATTTAGATCGATCAGCTCAGAAACCCTGATCCCGGAAGCATAGAGCAGCTCCAGCATCGCCTTATCCCGCACCCCTTTATAATCTCTCGACTTCGGTTGGCCCAGCAGCCGTTCTACTTCAGAAGTAGTGAGAACCCGGGGCAGTTTCTTTTCGATTCTCGGCGATTCCAGTTCGAGGGCGGGGTTGTTCTCGATAAAACCTTCTTCCATCAAAAAATTAAAGAAAGACCTTATGGAAGCTATAGTTCGCGAAAGCGTTGAGGTGGCGCATTTATTGCTTTTCAATTCGCCCAGGAAACAATTTATATCTTCGCTGTCAACCAGCTCCGGCCTCACTATCTCTCGTTTATTTAAAAAGGCTATTAATTTATTTAGATCGCGACGGTATGATTCCAGGGTGTTTTTTGAAAGGCCCTTTTCAACGGCCAGGTAATCAGTATATTCCTGTAATTGTTTTTGCATTCAACCATAAACCTCACTACGATAGATGTTTTATACTTCAACGAGAAAGCCAAAATACCTGCTGCCAAAAATAATTTGCAAAAATATTATCATTTATCCGTAAGTATATTTTTTAAGCAGCATGGCGTATTGCAGGGCGACTATAGTTTTTCCGTCCCTGATCCGGCCGTCTGCTATCATTTCCCCGGCGCGGCTGAGCGGCACCGCTTCTTCCCTGATGTTTTCTTCCGGATCAGCTGTCGATGCTGTTCCTTTCGACAAATTTTCGGCCAGGAACAGGTAAATTTTCTCATCACAGAAGCCGGGCGAAGTATAGAAGCAGTTAATTTCCTGCCATGCGGCGGCTTTTAAACCGGTTTCTTCTATCAGTTCGCGGCGGGCGCAGGCAAGGGGCTCTTCGCCCGGCTCCAGTTTGCCGGCAGGAATCTCCAGCAGCACCTCTCCGGCCGGCTGCCGGTGCTGGCGGACCAGCACGGCCTCATCGCTCTCATTGACAGCCAGCACAGCCACCGCTCCAGGGTGCTCTACCACTTCGCGAAAAGCATCTTTGCCCCGGGCATCTTTGACCCGGTCCTGGCGGACATTGATAATTTTTCCCCGGTAGAGGTAACTGGTTGAGATTGTTTTTTCTTTCAATTCTTCGTAAATAATAAACACCTCACTTGATCAGTTGTCCGGAAGCAATATAAAGTATTAAATACCGAAACGGTTCATTTTTTCATAAAGCCAGGAGCGGCTAATGCCCAGGAAACGGGCCGCCTTGCTCTTGTTGCCCCCGGCTTCCCGCAGAGCCCTGATGATGGTTTCACGTTCAGACTCCTCCCTCTGCCAGCGGTAAGCGGGGACGGCTTTATCGTCCTTATGCAGGCCGCCCCTGTTTTGGGGGCCGGCCTCTCTTTTTTCCTGCGGGCCTTGGCTTCCATTTTCCTCCAGGGGCCGGTAGCCCGGCACTTGTTTGCGCAAATGGGGAGGCAAATGAGAGACGCGGATTACATTTTCGTTGGCAAAATTTAATGCCCTTTCGACAACGTTTTCCAGCTCCCTGATGTTTCCGGGCCACGGGTAGGCCCGGAAGGCGGCCAGCGCTTCCGGGTCGATATCGCTGACCTGCATACCGAAGATGTCGTTGTATTTGCGCAGGAAGGCGTTAACCAGGGGCAGTATGTCTTCGGGCCTGTCCCTTAAAGGCGGGATATGTACTGGAATGACGTTGAGGCGGTAATACAAATCTTCGCGGAATTGGCCTTCCTTCACTTTTTGTCCCAGATCCTGGTTGGTGACGGCGATAAAACGAATATCCACCTTGATGGTCGATGTCCCCCCGACGCGTTCAAAGGTCTGATCCTGAAGAACGCGCAGAAGTTTACCCTGGATAGAAAGGGGCATGTCCCCTATTTCGTCTAAAAAGAGGGTCCCTCCGTCTGCCATATCGAGCCGGCCCTGTTTGCCGCCGGGCTGGGCGCCGGTAAAAGCGCCCTGGACGTAACCGAAAAACTCGGATTCAAGCAGATTTTCCGGTATAGCAGCGCAATTGACCTTGACAAAAGGAGCATTGCAGCGGGGACCGGCCTGATGAATGGCCTGGGCCATCAGCTCTTTGCCGACTCCGCTTTCGCCGCTGATCAATACGGTGGAGTGCCCTAAGGCGGCCTGCCGCGCTTCCTGGATCAGCTCCCGCATGCCGGGGTTAAGGGTAATAATATCTTCAAACTGGTAAGGACGATCCCTGAACCGGGCCTTCTTGAGCTCTTGCTGAAAATGGGTCAGCCTGTTATCCATGGCCTCGAGCCTTCCGGCCAGATCGCGCAGTTCATCAACCCGCCTGAAGCTAATTTTTCCCACTCCGCCCATCACCCGGCCCTCCCTGATAATGGGCAGGTTGGAAACCACATATGGTTTGCCTTCAATAAACTGGATATCGTTCAACTCCGGAACCCCGGTTTTTGCAACAACCTGAAGGCGGCTGTTTTCCAGGATCTGATCGACGGGCCTTCTAATAACGGCCTCTTCCTTCTGGCGGACAAAATCTAAAAATACCCTGTTGACCAGCTCAATCCGGCCTTTTTCGTCAACAACAACCAGGGCGTCATATCCAATATCGAGGACTGCTCTTAAAGTCTGATTTAACTTTTTAACCGTCTCCATCTCCTCGGCTATGGAATCCAGGTCGGTTATATCCTGGAAAATGGCTAAAGCGCCGGCCACCCTGCCGTTATCAACAAGAGGCGTTTTGTTAACCACGGTTACAAGTTGCGCGGTGGCATAATTAACCCCGATCTCCACTCTACCTTCGGCAAGGACCGGCCCCATATCAAAGCCAGGCAGAACTTCTTCCAGGGGCCTGTTCTCAACAGCGCGGTTTTCAATATCAAACAGCTGCTCGGCGGCGCGGTTGACGAAATTAACCCGGCCGGCCTGATCAACGGAAACCAGGGCATTGTGCATAGCCTGGTACATTGCTTTTAACCTGGTATTAAGCATTCGTTCTTCTTTAAACAGGGAAGTGATCAACTCAACCTTTGTAAAAAGACCCACCACTACCTGGTTACAATCTACCACCACACCGGTCCCCACTGGTATACGGTGCACGGCGTCGATTACCTGGTCGTAGCTTAGATCTTTATTAATTTTAACCACGTTGCGGTTATAATAAGGTTCTACGGGCCGGGCCAGGTTAGTCTCCTGAAGCAGGGCATCATAAAGGTTGGTCTTGGTAAATATTCCGGCCGCTGTCCCGTCTTCGTTCAAGACAGGCAGGCCGTCGCGCCTGCTGTTTCGAAAACGCTGAACGGCCGTCTTTAAGCTTTCCCCGGGCTTAAGGGTGGCAAAACTGGTGGTCATCATATCTTCCAACCGCATCATGTACCCTCCCGGAACTGGATCAACCGGCAGATTGCTCCTTAAAGCGGCGGGCCCTCTCCAGGACACTGTCAACATGCTTAAGGCTGACCTGGTCAATTCCGGCCCCATCAAGCATCCGGGCCAGTTCTTCCCGCCTTTGCCCGTCATCAAGCAGGGCCGCCCTGGTCAGAGTTCTTTCATCAACCGTCTCCTTGAAAAGGCTGAAGTGATAATCGGCCATGGCGGCAATTTGCGGGCTGTGGGTGACACATAGAACCTGGTGGTGGCCGGAAAGATGGGCCAGCTTTTCCGCTACTGCCTGCACGGTAACACCGCCGATACCGGCATCGACTTCGTCAAAAACCAGGGTAGGCACAAGGTCCTGCCTGGCCAGGATTGTCTTCAGGGCCAGCATCACCCTGGAAACTTCTCCGCCGGATATAATCTTGGTCAGGGGCTTGACCTCTTCGCCCCTGTTGGCGCTGAACATAAATTCGACCTGGTCCGTTCCCCTGGCGCTCAGGCTGCTTTTTTCAAAAAACCTGACCGCAAAGCGGGCATTGGGCAGGGCCAGTTCTTGCAGGCATTCCTCGAGCAGGGCTTCGAGGTTACCAGCAGTTTCCCGGCGCAGCCGGTGCAGGTGGCTGCTTTCTTCAATGATCTGGTTTTCCAGTTCTTTAATTTCCTGCTCCAGCCTGGAAGCAGTTTCTTCGCTGTTCCGCAAACGCTCCATTTCCGCTTCCGTCCGGGCGGCAAAATCTAAAATATCTTCAATTGTGGCCCCGTATTTGCGTTTTAAGTCCCGGACCAGGTTCTGGCGCTCCTGGATCATTTGCAGTTCGGCCGGATCGAATTCAAAGCGGGACTGGTAATCGCGCAATTCATGAGATGCTTCTTCCAGCTGGGCCGCAGCGCTTTCCACCAGTTCGGCAAGCGGGCTCAAGTTTTGATCAATGCCTGCCGCTTCGCCAAGCAAATGCCTGGCCCGGTTAAGGCGGTCAACTACAGCCTCAACCCTCTCCTCATTGCTGCCGGAGTATAGATCGGCATATGCTTCGGAGGCCAGGTTAAAGAGCTTTTCGGCATTGGCAAGCACCTTTTCCCGGGCAGCCAGCTCTTCATCTTCGCCGGGCTGCAGTTCGGCATTATTGATCTCGTTCAGTTGATATTCATAAACATCAAGGCGCCTTTCTCTTTCAGCGCTGCTGCTGCCAAGGGCGGCAAGCTGTTGCTGCAGTTCGTGTCTTTCGCGGTAGAGTTCCTCCACCCGGCGCCGGGAAGCGTTAAGTTCTTCGCCGCCAAAGGCATCAAGCAGTTCCAGGTGCTCTTCCGGGCGCAGCAGGGATTGATGCTGGTGCTGACCATGCAAGTCAACCAGGTATTTGCCCATCTCCTTTAAAAAGGACACCGGGACTGCCCGTCCGTTTACCCGCGCCACACTGCGTCCGCTGCTCTGGACCTCCCGGCCTACAATCAGCTCCTCAGAGTTTTCAATCCCGGCCTGCTCAAGGAGGGCCTCAATTTTTTCCCGGCTCTCCCCGGCGCAGCTAACCACACCTTCCACATGAGCATTCTTTTCACCCTGGCGTATTTGTTCTACGGTGGCCCGTGCGCCGAGCAAAAGATTAATAGCCCCGATCACTATAGATTTACCGGCTCCGGTTTCTCCGCTTAAAACATTTAAACCGGGGCTGAAGTTAAAGCTGAGATCTTCTATCAATGCGAAGTTAGAAACCCGCAGCTCTATAAGCATCAAGCTGTTCCTCCTTAAAATTATGCCTTCAACTTTTGATGCAGTAACCGGTAAAAGGAGTTTTCATGGAAACAAACCAGTTTTACTTTTTGTTTTGCCCGGCAAACCAGGATCCGGTCGTCATCTTCCAGGGCGAAACGGACCTGGCCGTCTACGGTTAAAACTACCTGGACCTGGCGGGAATCTACCTTTAAACTGGTTGTATCCGAACTGTCTACTATAACCGAGCGGTTGTAGAGGCTGTGGGGGCAGATTGGCGTAATAATAAAAAGCTCCATGGCCGGGTTGACTATCGGCCCGCCCGCAGACAGGGAGTAGGCCGTCGAGCCCGTCGGGGTGGCAATAATAATGCCGTCTCCGGAGTAACTTTCCATAAAATCATTGTTGATAAAAGCATCTACTTTAATGTTGCGGGAAAAAGGCCCGCGGGCCACAACAATATCGTTTAAGGCCAGGTAATAGCCCAGTTCCTCATCGCCGCGGTAAAGACGGGCTTCAAGCATCATCCGCTCCTGGAAATCATACTGCCCGCCGGCAATATACTGCAGGAAGCGTTCCATTTGCTCCACTTCGATTTCGGCCAGGAAGCCTTTATGGCCCAGGTTAATCCCCAGGACCGGGACATCCCAGTCGGCCATATCCCGGGCTACCCTGAGGATGGTCCCGTCCCCGCCGACGACGATAATCATTTCCAGCTTGCTGTAAAGATCGGAGAGCTGTTCGGCAAGAGAAACGCTGCTGTAAAAATCAGCCTGATCGCTTCCTACCACCTGCAGAGGAATCCGGCGCGGCTCGAAAAATTCTTTTATTTTATCTACCACCAGGGTGGTGTTGTTTTTATGCCAGTTAGGGATGATGCCGATCTCTTTCATGCGGTTGTTTAGCCTCCTTTATAACAAACCGGGGCCTGTTTGTCATAAAATTCTTCGCGCCGGACTTAATATCCTTCCAAATCTTAATTGTTCTTGCCGGTCAATCACTTTCTTTGCCAAGCTCTAAATGAGCTTTTTCAACGGTCTTTAAAACCGCCTCGGGATAATCATTGCGACAGGAACAGGTCCCATCCTGGCGGCCGGTGAAATAAACAAAATACTCCAGGTTACCCTTGGGGCCGGGAAACCTGGAAAATGTTATGCCCTGGCAGCAATAACCGATGGCGCAGGCTTTTTCTATAATTTCCCTTAAAACACGGCCATGTAAATCCGGATCTCTGATCACGCCTTTACCCCTGCCCGCATCAACCCGGCCCACTTCAAATTGCGGCTTTACCAGGGCCAACAGGCGCGGTATATTTAACTCAACCAGGACAGGCAGGACTTTTGCCAGCGATATAAAGGAAACGTCAACAACGGCCAGGTCGAGTTTATCCTTTATGGCGTCCGGTTTTAAGGACCGGATATTGACGCGTTCCATCACCACCACGGCGGGGTTAAGGCGGAGGCTGTAATCAAGCTGGCCGTAACCGACATCGAGGGCATAAACCCGGCGGGCTCCTTTTTGCAGGAGGCAGTCGGTAAAACCGCCGGTAGAAGCGCCGACATCGAGGACAACCAGATCTGAAACATCTAAGGATAACTCCTGGAGCGCTCTTTCCAGTTTCAGGCCGCCCCGGCTTACGTAAGGATTATCCGGTTCAAGAAGCTTTATCTCTGAACGCTCGTCCACCCGGGTGCCCGGCTTGTCGCATACCCTGCCGTTAACAAGCACTTTTCCGGCCATGATTTCCGACTGCACCCGGCTGCGGCTTAAATCGGGCCGTTTTTTTTGCAAAAGCTGGTCCAGGCGATCTTTTTTGCCCCCGTTTTTCAACTTTACCCCTTCACGGCCCTGTGGCCGATAAAGGCCAGGGCTTCTTTGTAAATACCATCGGCATCAAGATTGAAATGTGACAGCAGCCTGCCCCGGGACCCGTGTTCGACAAAATGGTCATCTATGCCGATTCTTTTAAGTGGGATAAGCTGACCTTTCTGTTCAAACAGTTCCAAAACGGCGCTGCCGAAACCGCCGGGAAGGACATTTTCTTCAACCGTAATGACCCGGCCGCATTTGGCGCTCCATGCGCTGATTAATTGTTGATCCAGGGGTTTGACAAAACGGGCATTGATCACCGCCGCTTCCAGTCCCTGCCGGGCCAGTTTGTCGGCTGCCAGCAGAGCCTGGTTGACCGTTGTGCCGACGGCCAGGATTAACAGGTCCCTTCCTTCGCGGAGCAGTTCGCCCCGGCCCCAGGGTATAAGATGCGGTTCTTCGAGATCGACGCCCTCCACCTTGTCGCGGGGATAGCGCAGGGCCACCGGGCCATCCGGGTAATTTAAAGCGGTATAGAGCATATGCTGGAGTTCATTTTCATTGGCCGGAGCCATGATCGACATATTGGGAATATTCCGCAGAAAACTGAGATCAAAAAGGCCCTGGTGGGTTTCTCCGTCTTCACCGGTAATGCCGGCCCGGTCGACGGCAAAAACAACGGGCAGGTTTTGCATGCACACATCATGCAAAATCTGATCGTAAGCCCTCTGTAAAAAGGTGCTGTAAATGGCCACCACCGGCTGCATACCCCCGGCAGCCAGGGCTCCGGACATGGTAACCGCATGCTGTTCCGCTATGCCCACGTCATAAAAACGCTCCGGGAATTCCCGGGCAAAATTCCGCAGGCCGGTGCCGGAAGTCATGGCGGCTGTAACTGCCGTAATCCTGGGGTTGTCGCGGCTCATTCGGACCAGGGTTTGACCGAAAATTTCCGTGTATGAAGCGCTCTTCTTTTTTTTGGCCAGGCCGTTGTTTAAATCAAAGGGGCCAATGCCATGAAAAACTTCCGGAGACTGTTCAGCATAATGATAGCCCTTGCCCTTTTCCGTAACGACGTGAATCATGACCGGTCCTTTCATCTGGTTGGCGTGCTTCAAAGCATTCTTAATGGCCCCGATATTATGGCCGTCGATGGGGCCAAAATAAGTGAAGCCGAGCTCTTCAAAAATCATGCCGGGCACGATCAGGTATTTTAAGCCACCCTTAATTCTCTCGGCATAATCCAGAGTTTTTTGGCCTATGGTCGGAATCCTGCCCACAAAGCTTTCGAAATCATCTTTAAGTCTGGAATATTTGGGATCGGAACGGATCCGGCCCAGGTAGGCGGAAAGGCTGCCCACATTTGAACCGATCGACATTTTATTATCATTCAAGACCACCGTCATGTCGGCCTTGATATGGCCGGCATGGTTCAGGGCTTCAAAAGACATCCCCCCGGTCAGGGCGCCGTCCCCGATGACGGCAATAACCTTGTAATCGTCATTGTTATAGTCCCGGGCCTGGGCCAAACCCAGGGCGGCAGAAATAGAGGTGCTGCTGTGGCCGGTCAGGAAAGGATCGTGCTCGCTTTCGGCAGGCTTGGGAAACCCGCACAACCCGTCAAACTGGCGCAGGGTGGGAAATAGTTCCCACCGGCCGGTTAGCAATTTATGGGGATAACTCTGGTGGCCCACATCCCAAATAATCCGATCGATGGGGCTGTTGTAGGTGCTGTGCAGAGCCAGGGCCAGTTCCACCACACCGAGGCTGGCCGCCAGATGTCCGCCGTTATCGGCCACGGTCCTGATCATGTATTCCCGTATTTCAGAAGCTGCTGCGTCCAGCTCTTTTCCGGTCAGGTTTTTTAGATCTTCAGGCAGGTTTATATTACCCAGCACACCGTCCATCAAACTCACCTCTGGTTAACGCCGCCTCTATGAAACCAGTTCAGCGGCCGTTGCAGTTTCGTAATCAGCAGACCGACAAGCATAATTACTTCGGTCGAATAATTGATGGCAATTATTTTCCCCCAGGCTTTACCGCCCACAGTAAGGGCGGCAATAAGTGCGGTCAGCAGGATCGCTATATAAAACTCAACCTGGTCATAGGAAAGGGCCACTACCAGCTTGAGCACAATAACGGTAACCAGGGTCCCGCTGATTATTCCGCTGATATCACCGCCAACATCGTTACAAAAAGTAGCCACTTTTTCAGCATTTTTAACCAGGCTGACACCGCATCTGGCCCCGTCGACCCTGCGGGCTGCCTTGGCATTTAACGGGCCGATGTCGGCTGCTGCTGCCGCCGTCCCGATCAAGTCGAATATAATGCCCAGCAATACTACCAGCAGCAGGATCAAAAACGACAGGACAATAGATTGCAGCTGGTTCAAAAAATAATGCGTCACAAAGCTAAGGGCTATGGCCAGGAAGAAAGTCCACACTGATATAACAAAAATCCAGCGAATTCGCTCACGGTTTTTTTGATTCGACAATAGCCATCACCTTTGTACAAAGAAACATAAGTGGTAGTAAACCAGATAAACTTTGCGGCTTAGGTCCAGCAGGTTTTCCCGGATAGTCACCCGCAGTTGCCTGGCGGGCAGTTCCCTTTTAAGACTATCCCCGTCGTGTTGCCACAAACGGAGCTGGATTACCACTTAGCTCACACTTTAATCCCTGGTTTACCTCTCTTGCGAGAGCAGTCTAGGAGATTTCCTCACTGGCGCCTGATCTTTCCTAGCCTCTTTTGCAGAAAGGGTTTCAGGGTTTGACCTCTCCTCCACCCTTTCCACTCAAGGCAGGCTACACTGCACACAGCTTCTTACCGCATACAGGTTCTTCCCAAGCCGTAACCTTTTGTTTTTCAACAATCCGCCACGGACATTGGGTCTCCACGAAGGCAGGGTCAACGCCTACATGCCTTTGTAGATCGCCCCGTCCTTCTTAACTCCCAGCAGCAGCTCCCGACTGGGCTTCGGCAGCCACCACCA
>PWFM01000164.1 GCA_003553895.1 Syntrophomonadaceae bacterium
ACCAGGTCCACTGAACTCAATTTACAGGACAGGTCATCCTGCTTACATTTACTCGTTATATTTGGGCACAATGATAAATGCAGTTGGCCATCTTTCTTCACCAGGTTCTATTTCATAGACATTATAATTATCCCCGCTGGAACTTGAATCAGAAACCAGGATAGAACCGTTCTCTCTTACTTCTTCCACTACTGCAACATGCCCAAGATGCCCGAATGCTCCTCCAAAATCAGCATCGCCATCCCAGTAGGCAATTGCACCAGGCTTCGGAGCTCGTTTAACTGCAGCACCATTGGCAGCATTGTCAGCCCAGTCGCAGGCATTGGAAAGCATGGTATTCAGGGCATCATTGCAGTAACCGAGCTGCAGCATTCGTCCATGAGCATACCAGGTGCAATTAGCACCCTTGTACGGAAAGGGGTTCATACAGGAATACTCAGGTATTTCCGGCCAGCGTTCAAATTCTTCCCGGGACATTACCGGGAATCCCTCTTTAGCAAAAACTGCAGAGCTCAATAATAGTAATATAATAGCAGCAAGAAATGGGGCTTTAAGATCATATTTCATGTTATAAAATGCCTCCTAAACGACAAAGTATTATTTAACCCCAGTAAAAAAGTGCACCCTTGCTAATAAAAGCGTTTGTGGTTGCACTGAAATAATTATACCATTTCTGTAAAGCATGATGTAGAAGCATGAAAGAGCACCACTTTATCTTGAGTTAATATTCATTCCTATCATTCTAAAAGGCGCTATAGCAAGAACTCCGTCCCTGTGCTACATGCTTTTACTATTGGTCGCCTTTTGCTACAATAGTGGTGCAGGTTTATAGGTGCAGAAAAACATTCTGGCTATAAAGTGCTGCCGCCTCTTATTCCGGCAGCCTGGCAGGGGGCTGGCAACAAATTACCGGGCCGCAGAAACTAACTAAACTGGTCGAAACTTTATCCCGGGCCATACTGGGAAAAGAAAAGGTAATCGCACAGCTGGTAACAGGACTGTCGGCCAGGGGGCATGTACTTTTTGAAGATGTGCCTGGAGTGGGTAAAACTACCCTGGTAAAGGGCCTGGCCAGGGCAACAGGTTGCACCTTTAAACGGATCCAGTGTACGCCCGATCTTTTGCCCACTGATATCAGCGGGGTATCGATTTACAACCATAAAACCGGAGAGTGGACTTTCCAGGAAGGCCCGGTATTTACTCAGGTCCTTTTAGCCGATGAAATAAACCGCACTTCCCCCAAAACCCAGTCTGCGCTCCTGGAAGCTATGCAGGAAAAGCAGGTAACTGCAGACGGGATCACTTACACTTTAGATGAGCCGTTTTTAGTAGTCGCCACTCAGAATCCCCACGAGTATGAAGGCACCTTTCCCCTGCCCGAATCGCAGCTGGACCGTTTTTCCATGCGCCTCTCGCTTGGTTATCCTCCCCCGGACAGCGAGATTTTGTTTTTAAAAGACATTGCTCGCGACGATCTGCTGGAGCGGATAGAGCAGGTGATGACCCCTGATGAACTGGTCCGGATCCAGGAAGAGGCGGCCGCTGTGCATGTAGATCAAAGCCTGTTGGAATATACAACCAGGCTTTCGGTAGCGACCAGGGAACATGACCAGGTGACCCTGGGAATCAGCCCGCGGGGCAGCCTGCATCTAATCCAGTGCGCCCGGGCCCGCGCTTACATGCAGGGCAGGGAATTCGTCCTGCCCGATGACATCCAGGAATTGATCTACCCAGTATACGGACACCGGATTATCCTGAACCACGCTGTTCTTTTTGAAGAGTTAAGCGCAAAGTCGGTTTTGGATGAAATCGTTTCCAGCGTCCAGGTGCCCGGGAATATCGGTGAGAGATGAGCGGAGAAGGAAGAATCCGGCTAAAACTGGCCAACCCATATTACTGGGCCGGGTTGGTAATTGTTTTTTCTACGGCCCTGTTTAGCGGGGTCCCTATATTCTGGATTGCTTTCTGGTTTCTTGCCATTTGGACTGTGGGATCCCTGTTCTTGCTGATCCAGCTGGCTAAAAACCTGGATTTCTTTTTAACCCTCCAGCCCCGGGAAACAGCCAGGAAAGGCTTTATTGACCTGGAGTTAAGAGTACTGAACGATTCTTTCATCCCCCTCCCCTACGCCGAGTTTTACCTGGATGGATTAAAGGGAAAGGGGCTTGTCACCCTGGAGGAGGCCGGGCCGGGTGGAGACAAACCGGAAGAAAAGATGGAGTTTGACGACAATTTTCCGCTGGGTTCCTGGAAAGTTAAGTACCGGCTGCAGTGTTTAAGGAGGGGTTTTCACAGCGTCGGTCCCTTTAAGATAAAACTGCATACCCTGTTTGGGGCCCTGGCCGTGGAAAAAAGCTACTCCGGGTGCAGCAGTTTAGCCGTCTACCCGCGGGCGCTGCCGTTTAGCGGATATTATCATATCGAGAGCCCCGAACCTTACGGCGCAAGGCGTAACCTTTACAAAAACCCTTACAGCCAGCTCGACTATACTGAAAGTTACGACCTGCGGCCCTTTGCCCCTGGAGATCCCTTCAAGCTGATTAACTGGAAGGTATCTGCCAGGCAGGGTGAAATCTATGTCAAGAAACCCGATATTACCAGCCAGGCCAGTCTGATTGTCGCCCTTGAGTTTTCCAGAAGGCTTTACCCTTCCGAGGAAATACAGGACCTGGCCCTGGAAAAAGTTTTTTCCTTCCTCACCCACCTGCTATCGAACAACTACCAGGTAGGGCTTTTAACTTACGATGGAAAAGGCCACTATCTGCCACCGGCCAGGGGGAAAAAGCAGTTGAACTTGCTGAAGAAGCTTTTTACCGGTTTAAAGGCAGGGTGTCAGGAAACCCTGCTTGAACACGTCTCATCAAAACACCGGGCCTACGGGGACAGGTTGATCTGGGCCGTGCCCGGTCTTAATCATGACTACTTAAGCAGCCTGAGCCGGGTTAAGCAGACCGGTCAAAAGCTTTCGCTGCTCATTACCGGCGATAACCGGGAACCCTTATACGACAACCTCCGGAACCACTTCTATATATGGCAGCTGGTTTTA
>PWFM01000181.1 GCA_003553895.1 Syntrophomonadaceae bacterium
CCTTACCACCATCGGGCAGGCAGTTGCATTTCAACCTGCAGCCCAAACGGGAGTGTCGACAAATGCCTGAAGGAAATATGCACCGGGATCTTGGCCGCCTGCTGTCGGCCCAGCAACATTTTTTTTACAGCGGAGCCACCCTGAATACTGATTTCAGGTTAGAGGCCCTGAAAAACCTTAAGCGAGTTTTGATAAAAAACGCAGACAGGATAGCAGAAGCACTGTCGGCAGATCTCCGAAAACCCTTGTTTGAAAGTTACGCTTCCGAAACAGGATATATTATCAAAGAAATAAACTTTGCTTTAAAAAATCTTCCTAAATGGGTAAGGCGAAAAAGGACCAGGAGCATCCTGGCCACCCTTCCTTCCAGTAATTACATTATTAACGAGCCTTATGGGCTGAGCTTGATTATAGGTCCCTGGAACTACCCTTTTCACCTGACCTTCGCCCCCCTGGTAGGGGCGATTGCTGCCGGCAACTGCTGCCTGGTCAAACCCTCAGAAATAGCCGAAAACTCCTCGGCCTTGATAGCTGAAATTATTAATGACAATTTTGACGATAACTATATCGCGGCAGTGGAAGGAGGCGTCGACGTTGCTGGAGCTCTGCTCGATCTCAACTTTGATAAAATCTTTTTCACGGGCAGCCCGGCGGTAGGAAAAATTGTCATGGAAAAAGCGGCCCAAAATCTGACCGAGGTCACCCTGGAACTGGGGGGGAAAAGCCCCTGTCTGGTAGACAGCAATGCTGACATCTACCTGGCAGCAAAAAGAATCGTCTACGGCAAGTTCTTCAATGCCGGACAGACCTGCATAACCCCCGATTATGTGCTGGCCCATCAGGACATTAAGGGAAAACTCTGCCATGCCATGCAGGACCGGCTGGCCCGCTTTTACGGCGCCGATCCCAAGGCCAGCCCTGATTATGCCAGGATCATAAACCGGAAACATTTCCGGAGATTAACCGGCTACCTGGCCGACGGCAACCTAATCGCTGGAGGGGAGCACGACGAAAGGGACCTTTACCTGGCCCCTACCATCCTCGAAGTTGACGACCTGAACAAACCGGTCATGCAGGAAGAAATCTTCGGCCCGATCCTGCCTGTAATCGAATACAGCAGCCTTGATCAGGCCGAGGAAATAATAGCCCGGAACCCGGACCCGCTGGCCTGCTATATCTTTTCCAGAAACCGCAGCAATATTGATAGGCTGACCACCCGGATCCCCTTTGGCGGCGGGTGCATCAACGACACCATAATTTACAACTACAACCACCACCTGCCATTCGGCGGCAGGGGCAGCAGCGGCATGGGCAAATACCACGGAAAATACAGTTTTGATGTATTTTCGCACCAAAAAGCAATCATGGCCAGGAAATCCTTCCTGGACCCGTCCATAATCTACCCGCCTTATAAAAATATCCACAATTTATTAAAGAAATTCTTGCTCCGTTAGGTCGGAAAGGGCCAACCGTCCTTTTAAATCGTTGACAAACTGCCTGGCCGTCCGCCCCGAGCGGGAGTTCTGCCAGAGCGCCCATTTCAGAGCCAGGTCGCACAACTTCACTTCATCAAGGTCAACGCCGCTTTTTTGAGCTAATTCTTTTACGGTCTGCAGGTATTTTTTCTGGTCGGGGGTGGAGTAAACCAGCTTGATGCCAAAGCGGTCGGCCAGGGATAATTTTTCCTGGCAGGTATCCTGTTTACCTACTTCGTCAGCGACCCTTTCGCTGAAATATTCCCGGATTAGGTTTCTCCGGTTTGAGGTGGCATAAACCAGGACATTACCGGGAGGCTTTTGTATGCTTCCCTCCAGCAAGGCTTTCAGGTCCTTATATTCAGTTTCATTTTCCTCGAATGAAAGATCGTCGATAAAGAGGATAAACTTCTGAGCCCTGCCTTCGATCGCGCGGATGATCCGGTGCAGGCCGAGCAGATCATGCCTGGAAACCTCAACCACGCGCAGCCCTTCCGGACCAAAGATATGCACCAGGCTTTTTATGGTTGAAGACTTGCCCGTGCCGCGGTCACCGTATAATAGCATATTGTTAGCTCCGTACCCTCTAACAAACTGGCCGGTGTTACGCAGGATCTCTTTTTTCTGGTCCTCGTAACCCACCAGGTCTTCAAGCCTGATCGGATCGGGGTTGGCTACCCCGGCCAGAGCGCCTTCCATCCCGTATTCATACCATTTGAAGGCCCAGTACCGGCCAAAAATACCGCTGCCCACTTCCCGGTAATACCCGCGCAGGTGCCCGAGGCAGGCCGTCCAGTCAGCGCCGTCAGCCAGTCTTTCTTTTGCCTGTTTTCGTTTATGAAAATAAAATTGGGGATGAGCTGTAGCCGGGATCGAATTCCCGTTCAGGTTCTCAAAACAGGGTCTGAAACCGGCCAGGCCGTGTTCTTCATCCAGGCAATCCATTAATCGAAGCAAATTAAAATCATATGCTTTTTTTAACAATCCCAGGTCGTTTTTAACCGCTTCAAGGAGAAACCCGTTTACAGGGCCCGGCTCCACTTGTTCGCTTTTCAGGCTGAAAACATTTTCGTCTTCAAGCAGGCGATCCAGCAGGTGGTTCTTATACAGGTCAATATCCTCAAGGGCCCCGTTATGGGACAAATCAAGCAGGTCACCTATGAAAGAAAAGCATTTTTCTACAGCAGGCCGATCGCCGTCAAGGGTAAACCTTAAAACTTCCCGCAGCTGGCTAAGAGCGCCACCTTCAAATACCCGGCGGTAGACCGTAAGGCAGTCAATGGCGGTCAGGGTTTGCTGGATCTCATCCCGGTATCTATTGTTCATGGTCCCTTTCCCTTACTGTAGTGTGCACACAATATGCTTCATTATACTACAGATCAAGCCTTTAATCATTCTTTCCCGGCCAGATCAACCGCGGTTTTCATCGTTTCACCGGCCCGGGCATGGATAACCAGGTCGGCAATGTCGTCAAAGGGGGTGGGTTCATTGTTGACAATCGCTAAAGCCGCGCCAGCCTCTCTGGCCATCTGGGGCATTAAAGCTGCCGGGTAGACTACCAGGGACGAAC
>PWFM01000059.1 GCA_003553895.1 Syntrophomonadaceae bacterium
AATGGTGGGGCGTACAGGACTCGTGGGAATTAAGAGATGGCTATTGGCACGGCGGCTGGGGAGAACCTGTTGCTGATGGATGGAGAGAATTCAGAAGCGTACCCAGCGAATTCTTGGACGATGCTCTTTATTACGGAGACGTATTCATTAACTGGCTTGAAGACCAAGAAATGGTTGATGCAGATGGAGCTGATGTCTTAAGAGCTGTTGTTGCTGGACACCCCGATCAAAGCTTCTGGAGCAGCCAGCCTGGTCACGGTCTGGGAACCTGGCGCTCAGATGCACACCTTGGCGTTCCCGGCACCGATTATTCTACATGGGAAATTGATGAGCTGACCGACCAGATCTGGGCAGTCCAGGTCGAAGCTGACCCCGGCTTCTCTGGTGGTTTAACCCAAGATTTCCAAGCAGCATATGGCCCCTATGGCGGCTTCATTGATGACCCCGATGGTGATGTGCCTGGCGCAGTTGCTGGACGTTCCGGCGACGATTTCTGGTACTTCCAGATTGACGATGACGGCGCAATTGGCGTAACCCAAGGCGAAGATTATGTAGGTAACTACTTTAACATCGACCAAATGGCCCGCACTTCGCAGGGAACCACCCAGCGCTACATCGACATTAGCAGCCCGTGGTCCGGTGCATACCTGCATGAAGATATGACCGTAGTAGGCATGGCTGAAATCGAAGAAGATTTCAGCATGATGAATATCCCAGAAGGCGAAGAAGCAACACCCGACTGGTGGGACCTGTTCTAAAATAAGTTCCCACTAAGTATGTCTTCACCTCGCTATATATTAAGACAGGGGAGGTTAATTCCTCCCCTGTTTTTTATAACTGCCAAAGTTGTGTATAAGCATTCTTGTTAACAAAATAATATACCCTGAGTTATAAGGAATAGCCTTTTCTTTTGGCATTATATGTTATGAATTTGGAGGATTAGTTCAATTGACATTAAGGCTTGTTTATGCTAAAGTTCTATAAGGCAAGCATGGTACAATATAATATCTCAGATCATAATTCGACTCTGCAATGTCTAAAGAAGGGAAGTGTTTATCACTTGCTAAAACGGCCTTATTTTTTATTTTCTATTGCATTAATGATCTTATTATTAGTAGCTATTTCTGCTCAGGGGTTAGCGGAAGGTGATGTGCGGTTTAGTCATACCGCAAGCTATGATATCGGCGGCTTTATTGATATAGACAGGGAGATTGGAGATCCCTGCACTACAGGTGCTTCTAAAAGGCAGACTATTAAGGGGTACGGGGAACTGATTAAAGCTGAATCGATACGCATTGCTCCACACATTATCTCTGTTGAAGATGAAATGGACTGGAGAACTGCTGATGATGCCGTCCGCAATCTTTCGGTAACCTCTACGATTGATTTATGTGCACGTCCGATGTCCGCATCGGCTGGGAATTACATTCAAGATTTTAGCAACCTGCCAGATGAGTTATTTGCAGAGGGAGGAACATGGACAGAAACAGCCTGGCCATATTCATGGGGTCCACCATCTACTTTGACAGGAGCATTAATTAAATTAGCATCACATGATATTCAAGTTGATAAAGATACAACAACCATCGAAGAGATACTCGAAGCTATACTAAACAAATTAGGCATAGACGATGAAAACGTAATAGAAGAAGCAATACAAGAACTTTTAGAATATCTTGACTTGGATGGCCAAGAAGATGAAAACATAGAAACCCTCCTTAAAGCCCTTGACCTGGATCCAGAAGGAAGCTGGTGGGGCGTTGAAGATACTTGGACCTTAAGACAAGATTTATTTGATGATCCAGAGTATGAAATTGAAAGAGGAGATTTAATAAGCCCCTATCACCCTCTTGTGGTTGAGGGTTTAATAGGTATAACAAGAAAAACAACACAAGAATGGGGTTTATATCTTTCTCCCAACCCGGGCGAGGAAGGAAAATACGAGGCAGATTTCATAGCTGCCTATGGTCCGGGACCGTATAACGAAAATGTATATGACGAAGAATACCGCTGGTGGTATGATGAAACAAAAATTGTTGAACACGACAATTACATGGACATAGATCACATAGAATATGGCGACCGCTATGTAGGAAACTATTTTGATATCGATCAGTATGCTTATACCTCTGACGGAGAAACAAGACGCTTCATCAGCATCAGCAGCCCCTTCTCTCATTCTATAGTGGAAGAACAAATGGAAGTAATCGGAATGGCTGAAGTTAAAGAAACTTTTGAACTGGATAATCTCGAACCCGGCCCGGATGCAATAACCCTGGCCTGGTATGAACTGTTTTGAGAAAACATAAACCTCTAGGTTAAATATTATACCAAATTATAATATATAAGCTTATTATAAAGCCCCCGCTGAAAAAGGCGGGGGCTTTATATGTTGCCCTTCGGTAGAGCATTCTCTGCTTACCTTGCTATATTGATGCTCCAGTGAAATAGCTTGCTGTTATCTTTAAACCATGGGGATTATTCGTATATATTATTGTAACTAAATATTGAGAATAAGCATTACACAGTTTCACTGGTTTATTCTTATGCAAGCCTACCGGTAACTATAGAAACCCTGACCGCTTTTGCGTCCCAGGTGGCCGGCCCGAACCATTTTCCTGATCAGGGGGCAGGCCCGGTACTTGGAATCTCCTGTCTCCTTGTAGAGGGTATCCTGGACTAAAAGGAGCACGTCGAGACCGACCAGGTCGGCTAAAGCCAGGGGGCCCTGTGGATGGTTGGCCCCGAGCTTCATGCCCTTGTCGATATCTTCAGCGCTGGCCACCCCTTCCATTAGGACGTAAGCTGCTTCGTTAAGCATGGGTAGCAGGATGCGGTTGACCACAAAAAGCGGCGCTTCGTTGACAGTGATCGGCTCCTTGCCCAGTTTTTCTGATAGGGCCATGACCAGCTCATAAGTTTGATCAGATGTGTTCGCTCCCCTGGTCACTTCAATCAGCTTCATTACCGGAGCCGGGTTAAAGAAATGCATGCCGACTACTTTATCGGGCCGGCCTGTAGCAGAAGCCATCTC
>PWFM01000100.1 GCA_003553895.1 Syntrophomonadaceae bacterium
CTGGCCGCTCCGGCAGAAGAGCTGGACCGGCGGTTGGTCCGGGCCAATAATGTCCTCGGATTCAATATTTTGCAGGAACTGGAGACCGGGCAGAACAAAGAAAGTATTTTCATCTCCCCGGCCAGTATTATTACCGCACTGGCCATGACCTATAATGGAGCTGAAGCAGAAACCCGGGAAGCGATGGGAAGCACGTTGGGCCTGGATAACATGAGCCTTGAAGAGGTCAATGAAGCATTCGCAGAATTCATGACCATAATTAACAATCCCGATCCGGAAGTAAAAATGGCGGCCGCTAATTCTCTGTGGGCCCGGGAGGGGGTTGACTTCAAGGACGATTTCCTGGAGCGCAATAAAGAGTATTTTGATGCCAAAGTTGCCAGCCTTGATTTTGATGATCCCGGGGCATCAGACAGGATCAACAACTGGGTAAAAGATAAGACCGGGGGCGGGATTGAAGATATTATCGAACCTCCAATCAATCCCTTAACAGTCCTCTTCTTAATTAATGCCATCTATTTTAACGGTGATTGGACGGAACCTTTCGATCCTGATATGACCAGAGAAATTCCTTTTCATCTTCCAGGGGGCACGAAACAGGATTATCCGGTCATGTTCAGGGTGGATGAATTTGATTACCTGGAAACGGATTTGTTCCAGGCGGCCCGGCTGCCTTATGGAAAAAATAAGCGCCTGGGCATGTATGTTTTCCTGCCCCATGAAGATATTGGGTTGGAGGGCTTTTTAGAGGAATTGAACCCCGGTACCTGGACCGACTGGACCGCTTCTTTCTCACTTAAAGAAGGAGAATTGGGTTTGCCCCGCTTTAAGATTGAATATGAAGCCTCTCTGAATGATCGCCTCAAAGCCCTGGGCATGGAGGTCGCTTTTGATGAAAACTCCGCTGATTTCAGCGGCATGCGCGATATCCCTCCCCGCCTTTACATCAGCGATGTCAAACATAAAAGCTTTATCGAGGTAAACGAAGAAGGCACCGAAGCAGCTGCGGCCACTTCGGTCGAAATCAGGGGGGAATCAGCCAGGCCTGATCACTTTACCATGATCGCCGACCGACCCTTTTTCTTCGCCATTGTTGATGACCTAACCGGCGCTATATTATTTATGGGTTCAATGCTCGATCCCGATACAGATTAATAATAACTGGACGGTTTGTCTTTGCCCTTTGGCCAAACAAGGATCAGGAGATAGCTGCTAACAGCTATCTCCTTTTTCAATATAGAGCTGTTTTCCGGCAATCAGCTTGCCAGCAGGGCCAGGAAGCCCGTCGAGATCATGACCCTCTAAGGTGGAATTTCTTTTTCCCACAATACGTTGACACAGCCATTAAAGGTTTGAAGTTTTTTTAAAAAGTTCACAAATATGATATTCTTGTAGTAAGGACAAAAACTGCTTTAAAAAGCCGGCCTTTTCATCGCTAAAGTCCTTAATAACTACTAAGGAGGGATCTTTTTGAGGCCAAGAGATACATATGCGGAACCATACCGGATTAAAATGATTGAACCCATCAAGCTTAAAAAACCAGAGGAACGGGAAAGGCTGATTAAGGAAGCCCATTACAATATATTCAATCTGAAAGCGGAAGACATCTATATCGATTTGCTGACCGACAGCGGAACTTCCGCCATGAGCGCCAACCAGTGGGCGGGCATTATGCTTGGTGACGAATCGTATGCCGGCTCCAAAAATTTTTACAACCTGCAGGCCGCTATCAAGGACATTTTCGGATATAATTTTGTGGTGCCCACTCACCAGGGCCGCGCTGCTGAAAACATCCTCATGTCGATGTTCGTAGGGGAAAACCAGAGGGTACCGGGTAATATGCATTTCGATACCACCGAAGGCCACATCCGCCTCAGGAATGCCAGGCCCCTGAACCTGGTTGTCGATGAGGGATTAAAAACTGATTCTACAAACCTGTTTAAAGGAAATATTGACCTGGAGCGACTGGAAGAAGAATTGAAAAATAATGGGCCCTCCAGGCTGCCGCTGGTTATTATCACAGCCACCTGTAATAACAATGGCGGCCAACCGGTCTCCATGAGCAACCTCCGGGCCGCTTACGAATTGACCCGTAAATATAAGAGAGCTCTTTTTATTGACGCCGCCAGGTATGCTGAAAACTGTTATTTCATCAAACAAAGGGACCCCGCTTACCGGAACACTTCAATAAGGGATATTGCCCGGGAAATGTTTTCATATGCCGATGGTTGCACAATGAGTTCCAAAAAGGATGCCCTGGTCAATATCGGGGGCTTTCTGGCCTTTAAAGATAACAACGAATGGTATGAAAAAGCGGTTCAGATGCAAATCTGCTATGAAGGATTCCGCACTTACGGCGGACTGGCCGGACGCGACCTTGAAGCGCTGGCTCGCGGGCTCTATGAAGGGACCGAAGAAGACTACCTGGAGGATCGAATTGGCCAGGTCAATTACCTGGGCCAACAATTGCGTGACACCGGTATTCCTATCGTAACCCCCGTAGGGGGACACGGTGTTTTTGTCGATGCCATGAGCTTTTTGCCTCATATACCGCAACACTGTTTTCCGGGGCAGTCCCTGACTGTGGAACTGTACCGGGAAGGAGGAATCAGGAGCGTAGAACTGGGCGCCTGCGCTTTTGGCTACATCGATCCGGAAACCGGGCAGGAGGTCTTTCCTGCCCAGGAACTGGTCCGTCTCACTATTCCCCGCCGGGTATACAGCGACCGGCACATGGACCTGGTTGTCAGGGCTTTCGAAGCTATAGCAGCGCGTAAGAAAAAAATACGCGGCCTGGAAATAGTTTACCAGGCTGAGATCCTGCGACACTTCACCGCCCGCTTCAGGCCGCGGGATTAATTCAGCATTGAGAGAAAAAGCCGCTTAAGAAAAAACATTCAGGATAATATTAGCTTTTTAGCCAGGGCGGGTGATCGAGATCGGCGTTTCCGCCTGATACAATCAAACCAATTTTATCGCCTTTAACCCGCCCGGTTTTAGTCATCAGCGCTGCCAGGGGCAAGGCTGCCGAGGGCTCGATAACCAGTTTCATCCTTTCCCAGGTCAGGCGCATGGCTTCCATAATTGCTTCTTCGCTTGCCGTCAGGATAGCGCCAACATGTTTATAAATGATGGGGAAGGTAAGGTCCCCAAGCGAGGTGCGCAATCCATCAGCAATGGTCCGGGGATTTGTCAGAGGAATTATTTTACCGGCCTGCAGGGAGCGGAAAGCATCATCGGCCCCCTCTGGCTCAGCCCCGATCACCTCGGTGCCCGGCTGAAGGGCGGAAACGCTCAAGGCGGTGCCGCTCAGGAGCCCGCCACCCCCAACCGGGGCAATGATAGTAGTCAAACCGGGGACTTGTTCCATTAATTCCAGTGCCGCCGTAGCCTGACCGGCAATGACCCGGTAGTCGTTATAGGGATGGACAAAAACAGCCCCGGTCAGGGCTACTATTTCGTCCAGGGCTTTTTCCCTGGCTTCCTGGGTCGATTCAGTATAGGTTATCCGGGCGCCGTAACCGGCAACAGCCGCCTTTTTAACCGGCGGAGCATTTTCAGGCATAACCACGTGGGCTTTTATACCCCGGCACCGGGCGGCATAAGCCAGGGCGGCGGCATGGTTGCCCGAAGAATGGGTGATAACGCAGTTTTCGCCGTTTTTATAACTCTGGAAATCACTCTCAGCAAGGCTTAATACTGCATTAACAGCGCCCCGCGCCTTAAAGGCCCCTACCTTTTGCAGGCTTTCGCATTTAAAAAAAACCTGTTTGCCGCAGATCCGATCCACGGTAGCAGACGTAAAAACCGGGGTGCGATGCACATAAGGCGCTATTCTTGCCGCTGCTGTTTTAACAATTTCAATGTCCGGAAATAAATCCATGTGCCCTCCTCCAATTGTTTCCTTTAAATCAATTCTTTTTTTATTATTCGGCCCGGTTTAAATGTAATCCTCTTTGTATAAAAAATAATCCTCAACCTGCACTCGCTAGGCCAGTTTTTAAACCGGTGGAAGGTAAAATCCTTATTATTATAGAATTATTAAATTGAAAGGAGAGATATATAAATGAAAATCCTGGTTTGCACCGATGGTTCCGATTTTAGTAAAAAAAATATTACCTTTGCATCCGAAATGACCGCTAACTGCAATATTGACGAAGTAACTATCATCCATGTTCACGAAGGCACCTCTATCCTTCCCGATTACTGGCATGGCAAATACCTGGTTACCGAAGAAGAAGAAAAAAAATTAAAAGATATTGATAAGAGAATTCAGGAAGAACGAAAAAAATACTTTGCCGGGGCGGAAAAAGAGTTTGCAAAACACGACATACCGGTCAACACTCTTTACAAAGTGGGCCACCCCGCCGAAGTAATCAGCAAGGTGGCTGACGAAGGCGGGTATGATCTGATCGTAATCGGCAGGAGAGGTATGGGCGGAGTAAAAAAGTTGTTCATGGGCAGTGTTAGCAGCGCCGTATTACAGCTTGCCCATACCAATGTATTAATAGTCAAATAACATGGAGCTTTTCAAAAAAGAAGAACAAGTTTTTCAGGGCAAAACAGCATTTACATGCTAATTCTAAGCGATGTTTAAAAAAAGAGGCCCGGTGTTATCGTGCTGAGAAATATTTTTGAAAAACAAGACTGGCATTTTGTCCTGCTGGCCCTGCTGGCAGTATCTGTAAATGCCATCATGGAGTTTTTTCCCGCTTACTTTTCGGGCCAGTTTTGGGGTTTACATGCTAAAACATGGCTGTGGATCGGAGTAATTTCGGCCATCCTGCACCAGCTTTACGCGATGATAATCTGGCGAACCCAGCTTGAAACCGGGTGGCTCTCTACCACCCTGCCTCCCCTGGGCTATATCGCTTATTATATTGACTATACCATGCTGCTGACAGCCCGCCTGAGCGCTATTGCCCTGACAGCTGTAGCCAATCGGGATGTATTAGTCATACCTGAAGCAGCAAGATGGATTACCGTCCTCACCCTGGCCATACCTGTTAGCTGGCTGCTTCATTCTATATTAAAATATTACGGTTTCAAGCGCCTGGCTGGAGCGGACCGTTTCGAAACAGCTTACCGTGATCAAAGCTGGACCAGGAAAGGCATATTCCGCATTGTTCCCAAAGCCATTTATGTCTTTGGACCCCTTGTATTTTACATCCCCGGCTTTTTACTGGCTTCGCCCGCCTCACTGCTGCTGGCCCTGTTTAACCATTTTTACCTCTGGATCCATTATTACTGCACCGAACTGCCCGATCTAAAACGTATTTACGGCTCCGGGGGACCCTGACTCCGTTTTATTTCAGAAGAAAAGGACAGGTTCAAAAATAGCCGATTTTTTTAAGGCCTGCGGTTGGCGGGCGGGTCGGCTATAAAGCGGGGCTTTTTATCCAGGGTATGGGTGGCATAAATATTCCGGATAGTACCGGTTATCCCGCGCATGATCAGGGAATGAGTTTCTGCTGTCTTACCGCGGTACCTGACCCCTTTTAGCATGTCGCCATCTGTAATCCCCGTCGCGGCAAAAAATATGTCATTCCCACTGACCAGATCTTCAAGTTGAAACAGTTTGCCCGCATCTTCAATCCCCATTACGCGGATCCGTTCAAGATCATCTTCATCTTCCGGCGCCAGGCGGGCCTGCATTTCTCCACCAAGAATCTTAATGGCAGCCGCAGCAATAACTCCTTCCGGAGCGCCGCCAATGCCGAACAGGATATCTACCCCTGTATTCTCCAGAGCCGCGGCAATAGCCGCGGAAACATCACCATCGCTAATCAATTTTACCCTGGCTCCCGCTTTCCTGGTATCTTCAATAATGTGTTGATGCCTCTCCCGATCCAGGACTATGGCAGTAACATCCCTTACATCTTTCTTCAGGGCTTCGGCTACCCGGCCCAGATTTTCCGCTATCGATGCATCGAGATCTATACAGCCCCTGGCTTTCGGCCCTACGGCTATCTTGTCCATATACATGTCCGGAGCATGCAGAAAACAGCCGCGGTTGGCAATGGCCACGACCGCCAGGGCGTTGGGCAAACCTTTGGCAACCAGATTAGTCCCCTCGAGAGGGTCGACGGCTATATCAACACAAGGCTCAGTCCCACCTCCCACTCGCTCGCCAATATACAGCATCGGGGCTTCATCCATTTCGCCTTCACCGATGACAACTGTCCCGTCTATGTTAACTGTATCAAAAACCGAGCGCATTGCATCCACAGCAGCCTGATCGGCTGCTTCTTTATCTCCACGGCCCATCAACCTTCCTGAGGCCAGGGCCGCGGCTTCTGTTACCCGGACAAACTCCAAAGACAGTTCTCTTTCCAATGTGGTTCCTCCAATTTTTAAGTTTTTTAGGATGGTGTTTCCCTGTCCAGAGGCATGCTCATACAACGTGGGCCTCCACGGCCGCGCACCAGTTCAGAGCTGTCGATCTCAATGACATCGACGCCGTGACGGCGCAGGGTTTCGTTAGTGGCTTCATTACGGTCATAGCAAACCACGGTCCCGGGTTTAACAGCCAGAGCATTGGTGCTATCACCCCACTGTTCCCTGGCGGCTGTAATTTCCTCGTTAGCCCCTGAATAAACGATTTCTATCGGCTTCTGCTTCAGGGCTTTGCGCAGGGCTCCCTGCAGGTTATAACCGCTGGAAGCCGATACCTTGTCATCACTGCCCTTTTCCAGCCAGTATGTAGTAACGACATCCTTGATACCCGGGTACATCAGGAACTTGTCGGTATCGACCATAGTAAAAACAGTATCAAGGTGCATGTAAGCCCGCCTGGAGGGGATCTGGATTACCACGATCTGCTTAATCAGTCCTTTTTCCACCAGATATTTATGAGCTATCCATTCAATCGCTTCTTCCGTGGTCCGCTCACTAAGACCTATTACCAGTGTCTCCTCGTTTAAAACCAGGACGTCCCCGCCTTCAATACCGTATGGGATTTCTTCGTGAAAGGCCAGTTCCACATTTTTGAATAAGGGATGGTACTTTTGAATGAAACGCATAAAGATGGTTTCCAGGCGCCTGGCTGGATTAAACATACTGCTGATCTGAAGGTTCGGGCCGATCATGGCCCCATGATCCCGGGTAAAGTACATATTTGGTAACGGGGCCAGGTAAAAGGGATAGCTGTCAAGAGAAAGATCACTCAAGGAATGGTATTTCTTCAAATGTTGTATTTCTTTTTTTGGAAAACCGGCAATCAACTTGGCCACCAGCTCCTGCGGCTCTTGCTCACTCAAATAGTTATATATCGTGTTCAAAACATCAGCTTCAATCAAGGGACTGGCTTTAAGATGTCTTTTAATTAAATCGCTTTTAACCTGGGGGTCTTTGACAATATCTGCCAGGAGTTCGGTTATGTAATATACTTCTGCACCATTATCCCTGAGGACCCCGGCAAAACCGTCATGCTCCTTCTGAGCCTGGGCCAGCCAGGGAATTTCGTCAAAAAGCAAATCCTCTAAATAACGCGGAGTCAGGTTCTCAAGTTCCTGGCCGGGTCGGTGCAGTAGCACCTTTTTCAACCGGCCAACATCAGACCACACCTGCATTGTGTTTTCCATAATAAGCACCCCCGTAACACTGATTAACAACTCACAAAAGATATCAATAATATATTCGCTTTTTAAAAAATATTACCTTTTTATTATAAAGCATATTGAAGAGGTTGTAGACAACCCCCCTCCTGGAAAACCGCGAAATCAAATGTGTGTTAGAATGCTTTTCTCGATCAAAAAAATTAAATCAAATTTTTTTAAAAGAGTGGCGTGCAATCGTTCGCAAAGACTCCAGGGTTGACATGAATCATTCAATGCTATATCATAATATTATAATATAATTATCCTGGTTCCGATTATCTATTAAAGGCAGGGAAAGATAAGATTATGCCAAGAACACTGTTGCTCAATTACAACAAATGCCGACCGGAGGATTGCGACAACGGAATATGCCGGGCTGTTCAAGCCTGCCCGCTTGACCTTTTGGGACAAGAAGAGCCGTACGACAAACCAATGATGTACAGCCCAGTCTGCAAAGGCTGCATGGAGGGTATCAGGGCCTGCCCGAACGGTGCCCTGGATATTGATTGAGACCTGTTAACCTAAAAGAGATTTTTTACTTGCTTTATTGTTAAAGACGTGGTATAGTTTTGCTCAGTGTTGAAAAGATGAGAATTACGCAAACTGTCTTTAGCCTTTGCCTGGGAAAGGGAAAGATGTTTGGCTAAGCTCCTCTTTTTATACAATTTCTAAAATGAAGGAGAATAATGTACATGCAGGGAAAAGTAAAATGGTTTAATCCAGACAAAGGCTACGGGTTTATCGAAACAGAAGAGGGCGGAGATGTTTTTGTTCACTTTTCAGCTATCCAGTCTGAAGGGTTCAAGACACTCGAAGAAGGACAGTCAGTAGAGTTCGAGGTTGTTGAAGGAGAACGTGGAAAACAAGCAGCCAACGTTGTACCTCAATAAATTTAGATAATAAGATCTTGATAAGGGCATCCACTCTAATTAAAGAGGGTGCCCTTATTTTTCTTTAAGATCAGCTGAAATCGGGTCCATTAAAAACCCGCCATTTTAAAAAGCAGACGATTTTAACTCATTTAGGTTTCAACTTATTTAAAGGAAGGTAACATCATGAGCAATCGGATTTTTAAAAATTTAAACCTGAAATATCCCATCATCCAGGGAGGGATGGCAGTAAGGGTTTCAACAGCCCCACTGGCCGGAGCGGTAGCCTCTGCCGGTGGCGTTGGCGTAATTGCCGCAACCGGAATGGGTATCGAGGAACTGCGCCGGGAGATCAAGGAAGCCAAAAAAATTGCCATGAACGGCATCATCGGTGTAAACGTAATGTATGCAGTCCGTAATTTTTCCGTGCTGGTTAAAACCGCCCTTCAGGAAAAGGTGGACCTGGTCATTTCCGGGGCCGGTTTTTCCAGGGATATTTTTAGCTGGGGCAAAGAAGCAGAAATCCCCATATTTACCATCGTCTCATCCGGCCGCCTGGCAAAAATCGCTGAGAAGTACGGCGCTTCTGCTGTCATAGCCGAAGGATCTGAAGCCGGAGGGCACCTGGGGACAGACAGGCCCACGGCAGAAATACTGCCAGAGATAAAGGGCGCCGTAAAGATTCCAGTCATTGCCGCCGGGGGGATAACAACCAGCAGCGACATCGTAAAAATGATGGGCCTGGGCGCAGACGGGATCCAGATGGCTACCCGTTTTGTCCTAAGCAAGGAATGTTCAGTAGCTGAATCTTTTAAAAACCATTATCTGAATGCCAGGGAAGAAGATATAGTAATTATCAAAAGCCCTGTCGGTCTTCCGGGCCGGGCCATCAGGAACAATTTTTCTGAAGCGCTCAATCGCGGCGAACTCCCCGATATTACCTGCAATAATTGTCTGAAAGCATGCTCCCATGAATACTGCATTCTGGAAGCGCTTGAAAACAGCCGCCTGGGCAATATTGACCGGGGAGTTGTATTTTCGGGGCAAAATGTTTATAAAATCAAAGAAATTCTACCTGTAAAAAAGATCATCCATGAATTGAGTGGGGCTTTTGCGGAGAAGGCAACCATCTAAAACAAACTACAGTAACCTGATCTGTAGTGGTGGCCAGAAAAGTTAAGCAGCTTTGTTATAGCTTCAATAACTACAGTTAATCTTGAACCAATTTAACTGCCTGTGCTGGTTTGCCTGGTTAAGGTGCCTGTTTCGGCCTCCAACGCCGAAGCCAAATCCTGCGGGGAAAGACTGACCTGAACCCCGCGGTTCCCGGCGCTGACAATGATTGCTGGGTAGATAAAAGCGCTTTGATCCAGGTAAAAGGGATAATTGCTTTTGAGGCCCAGTGGAGAAACCGCACCCCGGATATAACCAGTCAGCTGCCGGACTTCTTTTAAAGGAACCAGGTCTACCCTCTTGTTGCCGCTAACTTTGGCCAGGGCTTTTAAATCGAGTTCGCGCCCGCCGGGGACACAGGCTATGATTACCCCGCTTTTATCGCCACGGGCCACAAGGGTCTTAAATATTTGCTCCGGTGGCAGGCCCAGTTTTTTTGCCGCATCTTGAGCGCTCAGATCGTCCTCGTCCACATCAAACTCAAGCAAAGTGTAAGCTATACCCAACCGCTCTAGGATCCTGGCAGCATTGGTTTTTTTCATCCAAACCGACCTCCGCTAAATGGCTGTGGCAGTTATAGGCCCCGCAGAAACTCACTCTTCAGGGAACCGGGCGCTTTCCTGATCAGAACCTGGTTAAGTTCCTTCAGTAAAGTTTCCCGATCCCGGGAAAGAATTGCTTTCATGGGCATGTAATTTGAAGCATGGTTGGCCCGGAAAACACATTCGGTCAATTCCAGCCCTTCGACCATCATCTTAATTTCTTCAAGGAGCTGCCATGGATTAAGCGAAGTCAGTTTGCCCTGTTTAAAATGGCGGTAGGTGGTGGTCCCGGGCACAGGAATCAGGCTAAGTAACCCCAGGTATTCCGGATCGATTTGGTTTAAAACCCGGGCTGTTTCCCGAGCATGATTTTCACTGCCTTCCAGGCCGGCCAATCCATTAAGGACGGTAATGGAGAGGGGCACCCCGGCCTTTTTGGCCTTCGCAGCCCCTTTAATTATTTCTTCCGGGGTCACATCTTTTTTTATGTCCCGCAGAACAGCAGCGCTTCCCGTTTCCAAACCCAGATATATTATTCCCAGTTTATGATTTTTCAACTCCACAAGCTCTTCAGAAGTTTTTTCCAAGAGGTCCTGAGGGTTTCCGTAAACAGAAACTCTTTCTAAATTCGGAAAAGCGCCGTCAAGGGCTTGCAGGATTTGCAAAAGTTTTTCGCTGGGAATAACCAGGGCATTGCCATCGGCCAGGAACACCCTCCTGGTCCGGGGCATAAACCGGGAGACATACTTAATCTCTTGTTCGATTTCCTCAAGACTTCGAATACGAAATTTTTTCTTTTTATACATTCCACAAAATGTACAGCGGTTATGGGAGCAGCCAATCGTGGCCTGCAGGATTAAACTGCCGGCCTCGCTGGGTGGTCTGTAAATATCGCCTTCATAACGCAGTGGAATCATTTAATCAGTCCTTAACCAGTCTTTTAAGCAGGTGTGCCTTTACACAAATAAATATTTCGCCGGAGTCTTATAATATCCCTGCTGAGCACAGGTTCTTCTTTTCGCTCCGGGCATATGCTGTATTTCCATTTTTGCGGTTATTGTAGCATTTAATCAAATAGGGTATGCTCTTAATAAAGCATTTCCAGAAAGTTGCTCTTCTAAACTAAAACAGTTGCAGCAACCTGGATATGATGTAGTTCATTAGCCGGCAGGCGTAAAATGAAGACCTGGAATAATTAGCAAACATGCAAGAGGCTTCAGGAAGGAAGCAGGACAATCGACAGTGGAGGATTAAATGGACCAGAATTTTTTACCAATGACAAATGAAGAGATTATAATAAGGGGATGGGACCAGCCTGATTTTGTCTTGATCAGTGGGGATGCATATGTTGACCACCCTTCATTCGGGGCTGCTATCATTGGCCGCTATCTGGAAGCTTACGGCTTCAGGATCGGGATTATAGCCCAACCGGACTGGAAAAACCCGCAAGAGTTTAAGAAGCTGGGCAAACCGGCCCTGGGATACCTGGTTACCGCCGGCAATATTGATTCTATGGTCAACCACTACAGTGTGGCCAAAAAAAAACGGAAGACGGATGCTTATTCACCCGGGGGCAAGACGGGTTTAAGGCCCGACCGGGCCACAGCTGTTTATGCTCGTATGGCCAGGAAAGCATACCCCGATGTGCCGGTGATCCTGGGCGGTATTGAAGCCAGCCTGCGCAGGATGGCCCATTACGACTACTGGAAAGACCGCCTCCTGCCTTCTATCCTGGTTGAATCCGGGGCTGACCTGCTGGTTTATGGTATGGGAGAAAAAGCGATCCTCGAAGTGGCGGAAGCCCTTAAAAGCGGACTTTCCATCCGTGATATTACCTATGTTCGGGGAACCGCGTACTGTTCCAAGCACATTGACAACCCGGAAGAAACCATTTTTTTACCTTCTTTTAAGGAAGCCACATCGTTAAAAGAAAAGTTTGCCCGGAGCTTTGCCGCACAGCAATACCATACTGAGGTCCAGAGCGCCAAAACCCTGGCTGAAAAGTATGATCATGCCTATGTAATCCAGAACCCTCCCGCTTACCCCCTTTCAACCGAAGAAATGGACATTATTTATCGGCTCCCGTTCCAAAGAACTTATCATCCCTTTTACGAAAAGTCAGGAGGAGTACCGGCCATTGCCGAGGTTAAATTTAGCCTGGTCAGCAGCCGCGGCTGTTTCGGGGGCTGCAGCTTTTGCGCCCTTCATTTCCACCAGGGCAGGACGGTCCAGTCAAGAAGCATAGAAGCGATTGTCGAGGAAGCCGAAATAATAACAGGTGACCCCTCTTTCAAAGGTTACATCCATGACGTAGGAGGTCCAACAGCAAATTTCAGGCAAAAAGCCTGTTCTTTGCAAGAAAAAAGGGGGACCTGTCCGGACAGGCTTTGCCTCTTTCCCAAACCCTGCCCCAACCTGAAGGTTGATCACAGCGACTACCTGGCGTTACTCCGCAGGTTGAGAAAACTGCCGGGTGTAAAGAAGGTTTTTATCCGCTCCGGGATCCGTCACGATTATCTGCTTTACGATCAAGATTCAACCTTTTTTGAAGAGCTCTGCCGCTACCATATCAGCGGGCAGCTGAAAATTGCACCCGAGCATGTCTCTCCGCCGGTCCTGGACATGATGAGGAAACCGGATAAGAAGGTTTACCTTGACTTTAAAAAGAAATACAAATATATCAACCGGGAACTAAACCTGGACCAGTACCTGGTGCCATATTTTATGTCCAGCCATCCCGGAACCGACCTCGAGGCGGCTGTGGAGCTGGCCCGTTTTATAAACAAGTATGAGCATGTACCCAGGCAGGTGCAAGATTTCTATCCTACACCTGGCACTCTTTCAACCTGCATGTTCTATACGGGCCTTGATCCGCACACCATGAAAAAAGTTTACATTCCTAGATCAGCGCACGAAAAAGCGATGCAGAGGGCCCTGATCCAGTATAAAAATCCAAAAAATTATAACCTGGTTTATGAGGCCTTGCAAAAAACAGGACGGACAGATTTAATTGGTTTTGCCAAAAAGTGCCTAATCAAACCCCGACGGAAAACAAAAAAAGAAAAAAACAGACAGAATAAAAATAAGGCCAGCTCCGGTGGTTTTAAAAATATTCGACAGAGGTGATCACATTACTATGGGGAAAAACGCTATTTATAAATATTTACTGCGCCTGGCAACTTTTTTCGGAGGTTTATATATCGTGGCCACCGGGATAGTTTCCACCATTCAGGCCAACCTGGGCGTTAATCCCTGGGACGTCCTCCA
>PWFM01000089.1 GCA_003553895.1 Syntrophomonadaceae bacterium
CCCGTCTGAAAGCGGCGAACTGTTAACCCAGGGCAAAAACCTGCTCTATGTCACCCTTGATACCGAGGATCCCGGTAAATACCGGGTGGTCCTGGAGGGGAAAGAGTTGAGCTATCTTGAAGAAGTAAAACAGTTTTACGGTCTGGTCGATAAAGAAGCGGAAGAAAGCGATTTTGAAGGAAAGATAGAAATAACAAAGATTGAATAAAATCATGGTCCATATATAACAGGTTTGCAAGTAACTGAAGTTTGATTGCCGGAGGTGTGCCGGTGCTAAACAATTACAAGACTATCGGGATCCTGCTGCTTGCAGCGGTTATCCTGATCCTGGCTGTCTCGCCGGTTCAGGCTGCGGTGAGCGGTTTTGTAGCCAGAGACAACGACGGCACCTATTATAAGTACCCTTATAAGGAGTTGCTCGATTCATATGCCCTGAAGATTTTGGGCGAACCCAGCAGCCTTTATGACGACTATGCCGAAAAAGAAGTTTACGCCCTCAAAGACAGCGTAAACGGCTATATCGACTATCAAGATGTGTTGGACCGTTTTGCAGAGGCCATGGCCCTGGGAGAAAGTTTTGATCTGGACAGTTACACCGAAAGCGACAGGGCCAAAAAAGCTGAGATGCCGCCTGAGATCAAGCTGGCCCGCGTTAATGACGGGAGCTTGCAATACAGTTCGATCAGGACGCTTTCAGATAACCCCCTTCCGGATTTTGACCCACCCGGGAGGCAGACACCGATCGTGGGCGCAGCCGGGGCCAGTGTTGAACAGGCTCAAAAATGGGCAAAGCAAAACGATGCTCACCAGAGGCTGATTGATATTGCCCCTGAGTACTGGTCTTATGGAGAAAAAACGGGACTTCGCCCGGAAGTGCTTTACGTTCAGGCTGCTCATGCAAGCGGCTTTGGCCATTTTTCGAACGGGGTTGACCCCGACTTTAATAACTGGGCCGGCATCTTAAGGGCGGAAAGAAATGAAGACAGCCCTGATAATTATGAGCGTTTTGACAGTCCCGAAGAAGGGGTCAGGGCCCATTTTAACCACATGATTGCTTACGTGGGTTTGAAGCCGATCGGTGAACCGCACAGCCGTTACCAGGTAGTTTATGCCCAGCCCTGGGCCGGATCGGTGATTAACGTTGATGACCTGAGCGGGAAATGGGCTTCCGATGAAAACTACCACATCCGTATTCTTTATCTGCTTGATCAGCTCAAGAATACGGTTGTTGAAGACAAAAGAGAAAAAGAAGAAAAAGAGCCAGCAGAAGAGAAGGCCCCTGACCGGGAGCTAGCCGAAGCCAAGCAGGTGGCCGTCGATGTATCTGAAGTGACTGTGCTGCACCTGCGCGCCGGTCCCAGCACCGATCACGACATCCTGGACCGGCTGGTCAGAGGAACAGTACTTGAAGTGGTCGAGAGTAAAGGTCAGTGGCTGGAGGTGATCACTCCCGGCAAAAAAGAAGGCTGGGTGCACGGTGATTATGTCAGGCCAATTGATTTAACCGAGAACCCCTTTAAAGAGAGAAAGGTGGTTATCGATCCCGGCCATGGCGGAATTGATAGCGGGGCCATCGGCATTACCGGTCTGCTGGAAAAAGAAGTGACCCTGGATGTGGCGGAGAAACTGCAAAAGATGCTGGAAGAGGCGGGGGCGAGTGTGATCATGACCCGGGAAGGCGATCGTTCGACAAGCAACAGGACCAGGGTTGAGGTGGCCAATGATTCCGGGGCCGATGTTTTTGTCAGTATCCATGCCAATGCCTACTCAAACCCGGAATCAAACGGCACCGAAACCTTTTACTGTTCTAATAACAGCAACAGAGATGCTTCCCGGTATTTGGCCCAGCAGCTGCAGCGCGAGTTAATTAGCGAACTACAATGCCGGGACCGGGGTGTAAAAACCAGGAGTTTTTATGTTTTAAAGGAGACAGAGATGCCCTCTGCTTTGGTGGAGCTGGCTTTCCTGACCAACAAAGAGGAAGAGGAACTGCTCCGGACTGCCGAGGCCCGGGTCGGTTCGGCCGAAGCCTTGTTCAAGGGTCTGGAAGCATATTTCAGGAAATACAGGTAGTGATATAGCCATTTTCGGTAACTTATACCATTTTTAGAAGCAAAAAGGTTGATATTTTTTAAATAAAATAACAATTTAGCTTGATTTATTGAGTTTTAGGGTATAAACTGATTATAAGAAAGAACCAGATTAGAAAAATTTTGACACAAAAAAGCAGGATATTTTAGAGAAATCTTGAATAAATAAAGGATGCAATGTTTAGAAAAGGGCTAAGTGTCTTTATTTATTGTTTAAGTTTCTCAATTATACTATAGAAATAAAAGATGGAGGTGACCCGGGGAGAAAAAAGCTTGACAGGGCGTATCAAGCAACATTATAGAGAGAATATAGGGAAACACTATTTGGAAAGGGAGAGAAGAGTATGGATAAGCTAGCCAGGTACGGATTCATAGTACTCGTCTTATTGTTCGGCGTAACGGTTTTGGCGCTCGGAGCCCAAACAGTTTATGCTGCTCAAGAAACAGAAATAGAGCTGACATCCGCAGAAACCGACAAAGAGGCAGCCATTGAAGCCGCTAATCGGGCTATTCGCCGGGTGCCCAGGAGTTTCCGTTACCTGGACCCGGTTATCGAAAGTAACATTGCTGAGGCCCGCAAACTGGTCGATACAGCCATGACAGATTACGGTGCGAAACGGACTGACTTTCACGATCTGGGCAGACTTGAAGCAGCTGAAAAACAGCTGGAAAAATCTGAAGCTGTTCAGGCTGCCAGAGACGCCATCGACAAAATCCCCCCTCCAGGTCAAATTACTGAAGAGCACAGAGCTATTATCGAAGAAGCGCGCCGGCTGACTGATATTGCGATCAAAGAATACGGCGCCACCCGTCTGGATCTATGCTGGCGTTATCAGGCTTTAAAGGATGCGGAAGAGAGGCTCGAGGAAGTAAAACCTGATCCCGATCCGGTGCCAGACCCCGATCCGGTGCCAGATCCAGATCCCGATCC
>PWFM01000095.1 GCA_003553895.1 Syntrophomonadaceae bacterium
CCGTTAAATCTTTGACCCTGGTATCGGTACTGATGCCGGTGTGGGACAGGATATCTGCTGCCCTGTTTCTGCCGATTCCATAAATATAGCTAAGCGCAATCTCTACTCTTTTTTCACGCGGCAAATCTACTCCTGCAATTCTGGCCAATCCTCTAACACCTCCTTGAGCATGTTCATTCCGGGCCGATATTCTCAACAATATTTTTTAATGAGAAATTTAGCCTTGTCTTTGCTTATGCTTCGGGTTCGAACAAATAACCACAATCTTGCCCTTACGCCGGATAATCTTGCATTTTTCACACATTTTTTTAACTGAGGGCCTCACCTTCATGACAGCGAACCTCCTTATTTATAACGATAGGTAATACGCCCCCGCGTGAGATCGTAAGGCGATAATTCTACTAACACCCGGTCGCCCGGCAGAATGCGAATAAAGTTCATCCGGATTTTGCCCGAAACATGAGCCAGAATTTTGTGCCCGTTTTTCAACTCAACCCGGAACATGGCATTCGGCAGCGGTTCGACAACTGTGCCTTCTACTTCAACTACATCTTTCTTCTTGCTCATGTTACCAGTTAAACCTCCTCTTCGGAATCCCCGGATATCGGCGCCAACCGTTTTAACGATTCAATAACCTGGTTGTCGGTGACCCTGTCGGGATCAAACGGCTCTTCAAACTCCGCTTTTCTTTCATAATGCTGAAGATGAGCTTTGTTCTTTTTCTTGGGCCGGTCAACGGGCCGCCTGCGCCCGTCAACCAGGAGAACATATTTATTATCAAGCGCCTGCAGCACCAGGTAATGCTTTCCTTTATCACGGCCGGCCAATGAGCGAACCAGTTGTCCCGGTTTCAAATCGAGCAATACTCCGCCCCCTTAAGGATGGTTGAAAGTTGTCAGGACCTCGGGGCCGTTTTCACCAAGCGCCACTGTATGCTCAAAGTGGGCCGATAGGCTGCCGTCACTGGTAACCACCGTCCATTGATCATCAAGGACTTCTACTTCCCAGCTGCCGGCATTAACCATCGGCTCTATAGCCAGGACAATTCCCGGCTGCAGTAAAGGCCCTCGCCCCGGCGCTCCGAAGTTGGGCACCTGCGGCTCCTCATGCATTTGTTCGCCAATTCCATGGCCGACATAATTTCGCACAACCGACATCGAGTTTTGCTCCACATAGACCTGGACGGCGTGAGAAATATCGCTAAGCCTGCTGCCGCTCTGCATCTTTTCGATTGCCTTTTGCAAAGATGTTCGCGTTACATCGATCAGGGCCTGCGTCTCAGGCGTTATCCTGCCAACCGCAAACGTAGCGGCGGCGTCACCGTAATAGCCCTGGCGGTACGATCCGACGTCAATGCTGATTATATCGCCCTCTTTAAGTCTGCGCAAGCTTGGAATCCCATGCACAACCTCATTGTTGACCGAAGCGCAAATGGATGCGGGGAAGTTGTTATAACCCAGAAAAGCCGGTTCAGCGCCGTATTTGCGAATCGTTTTTTCCGCCGCGTTGTCCAGTTTAGCGGTAGTAACCCCGGGCTTCACCATCTTTTCCATCAGCTCCAGGACTTCGGCCACAATTTTGCCGGCCTCCCGCATCAACTTTATTTCATTGGATGACTTGAGCTTGATCATAATCCTTCTCTATCTCATGAATCCGCGATAACTACGCATCAACATGTGGCTTTCAATCTGCTTGAACGTCTCCAAAGTAACACCGACCACAATGATCAGCCCGGTGCCTCCAAAGATAATATTCATCCCGGTCAGCCGCTCCAGCAATATGGGGAACATGGCAATGAAAGCCAGTGAAAGGGCCCCCGCTGTGGTCAGCCGGGATGTAATCCTGGCCAGGTAGTCGGCGGTCGGGCGCCCCGGTCTCAGGCCGGGTATGAAGCCGCCGTATTTTTTAATGTTTCCGGCCACCTGGAAAGGATCAAACTGCACCGCAGTATAAAAGAAAGTAAACAGAATAATCAAGGTCATATATAAAATCAGGTTCAGGTTGGTCCCCCAGCCCAGGCTGGCGGCAATACTCTGAGCAACCGGGTGTTGGATAAAGCTGACCAGCGTTTGCGGAAAACTCAGGATTACCGAAGCGAAAATAACCGGGATAACCCCTGCCTGATTCACTTTCATCGGTATATGGGTGGCCTGGCCGCCGTACATTTTACGGCCTACCACTCGTTTGCTGTACTGCACATTAACGCGTCTTTGTCCCTGGTCGAGCGCGATAATACCCACAATCAAGGCCAGCAAGACCAACGCTACCAGGACTATCAGCAGCATATTGATTTCACCGAAACGGTACTGTTCGGCGATCATGGCTACACCCATTGGAAAACCGGCTACAATACCGGCAAAAATGAGCAGCGATATGCCGTTGCCGATCCCTTTCTCGGTGATCAGCTCGCCCATCCACATCAGGAAAGCGGTACCGGTCGTCAGCGATATAATAATCGTAATATAAGAAAGGGTGGTCCTGTCCACCACGGCTTCGCCGGCAATTACCGTCGACAAACCGAATGCCTGGATCAGGGCAATCACTATCGTCCCGTAACGGGTGATCTGGGTCATTTTCTTACGCCCCTCAGGCCCTTCCTGGCTCCACTCTTTCAACTTGGGTATAACTATCGTTAAAAGGTTCATGATAATGGAAGCGTTAATATAAGGCATAATGCCCAGGGCAAAGATAGTAAAATTAGCCAGGTTACCGCCGCCAATTATATTAACAAAGCCGAAGATGGTATCCTCCTGAAAAAAGTCGGCCAAAAGGGTTGCATCAACGCCGGGCACAGGGATCGCTGAACCGACCCTAAAAACCACGAACATGGCCAGGGTGAAGAGAATTCTTTCTCTCAGTTCCTTGATCCGCCACGCTGTACGAATTGTTTCCAGCACTCTAAATCACCTCTGCCTTTCCACCGGCTGCTTCAATTTTGGCCAGGGCCTGCTTGCTGAAACGGTGCGCCCGGACCTCCAGTTTGCGATCCAGCTCACCGTCACCCAGCACTTTAAGCGGATCGCGCTGACTTTTCAAGAGCCCGGCTTCCAGTAAAAGATCCGGTGTCACTACTGTTCCTTCCTCGAAGTTGTTCAAATCACTCAGGTTTACAATGTTCCATCTTTTTTTATGGATATTGGTAAAACCTCGTTTTGGCAAACGCTGGAAATAAGGCATCTGCCCGCCTTCAAAGCCGGGACGGATCCCTGAGCCTGACCGGGCTTTCTGCCCTTTTTGGCCCCGGCCTGAAGTCTTGCCCAGCCCTGAAGCCATGCCTCTTCCTTTACGTTTAGCCGCTTTCCTGGCTCCCTCAGGAGGCCTTAATTCGTGTAAACGCATCGGCTACACCTCCCTGTATAACGCTTCTCCAGTTACTTGCTTTCCTCAACATCGAGTAAATACCCTACACTGTTAGCCATGCCCCTGATAACCGGCGTATCTTTATGTTCTACCGTCTGGCCGATTTTTTTCAAACCCAGCGCCGTAACTGTGCGCCGGTGCTTGGGGTTGCGGGCCAGCGGGCTTTTAACCAGGGTAATTTTTAGCATTTTCTTTGCCATAACCGTCAACTCTCCTTAACCGAGCAGCTTCTCTACTTCAATACCGCGCAAAGAGCTTACTTCTTCGACCCGCTTCAGCGACTTCAAGCCTTGAATTGTGGCGTTGACAATGTTGATCGCATTATCGGATCCAAGAGACTTGGTCAAAATATCCCTTACTCCGGCCAGCTCTAAAACTGCGCGAACCGGCCCTCCGGCGATAACGCCGGTACCTTCAGATGCAGGCTTCAACAAAACTTTTCCGGCGCCAAAACGGCCGGTCACTTCATGTGTAATAGTAGTCCCGGACATGGGTACATAGATCATATCCTTCTTGGCATTTTCAATGCCTTTACGGATCGCTTCCGGCACTTCACCGGCTTTTCCCATGCCTGCGCCAACCACGCCGTTATAGTCGCCTACAACTACCAGCGCGCTAAAACTGAAGCGGCGGCCGCCTTTGACAACTTTAGCCACCCGGTTGATCTGAACTACCTTCTCTACCAGTTCTTGTGATGGTTCTATCTTTGACACCCGTGCAATTCCCCCTTTCTAGAATTTTAGCCCGGCTTCGCGGGCCCCATCGGCCAGCTCTTTGACTCTGCCGTGATAGAGGTAACCGCCCCGGTCAAAAACAACATCTTTAATACCCTTTTCCACAGCCCTGCTGGCAAGCAGTTTCCCGACCTTGCGGGCGGCTTCGCGGTTGCCGCCGTGACCGAGTTCGGGGCGCAGCTGCGTATCGAGGCTGGAGGCGGCAACCAGGGTTTCTCCCGACTGGTCGTCAATCACCTGGGCATAAATATGTTTACTGCTCCGGAATACGTTGAGCCGGGGCCGTTCCGGGGTCCCGTGGACCTTGGTCCGGACCCTGCGGTGCCGCTTTTTCCGGCTGATCTGACGTGATTTTGCTTTAAGCACTATTTTACACCTCCAGGCGGCTATTTGCCCGCTTTACCCGCTTTTTGGCGGACTTGCTCGTTTTCATAACGGATGCCCTTGCCCTTGTAAGGTTCGGGCGGATAGGTCCTGCGAATTACCGCGGCCAGGTTCCCTACCTGCTGCTTGTCGATACCTTTGACAATAATCCTGGTTGGACTGGGCACCTCAATTTCCATATCTTTGCCGGGAGTAAAAACGACCGGGTGGGCAAAACCCATATTCAAGACCAGTTTATTGCCCTCCATGGCCGCCCTGTAACCAACCCCGACCAGTTCCAGGTTACGGCTGTAACCTTCGGTTACCCCTTTGACCATGTTGTCGATCAGGGTCCGGGTCAAACCGTGCAGGGCTCTATGTTCAGGGTTATCAGAAGGCCTTTTGACATAGATCAAGCCTTCCTCCTGTTCAATAATCATCTCCCGGTGCAGCTCTCTCGAGAGCTGGCCTTTCGGGCCTTTTACAGTGATGTGATTTCCTTCAAACTGTACCTGAACGTTTTCCGGTACAGCAACAGGCTTTTTACCGGTTCGTGACATCGGTAATCCTCCTCGCTATGCTACCAGATATAGCACAATACTTCGCCGCCGGCGCCGCTTTCCCGGGCCTGGCGATCGCTCATTAATCCCTGGGAGGTGGAAATAACTGCTATTCCCATTCCGCCAAGGACCCTGGGCAGTTCATCTTTTTTCACATATACCCTTAAACCGGGCTTGCTGATCCTTTTCAGGCCGCTGATAATTTTCTCCTGGTTAGGGCCATACTTCAGATGAACTTTTAAAATACCCTGTTTATTATCCTTGATTAATTCGTAATCTTTAATAAACCCTTCCTGCTTTAAAATGTTGGCGATGGAACGCTTCACATTGGAAGCAGGAATTTCCACAGTTTTATGCCGGACATTATTGGCATTACGCACTCGTGTCAGCATATCGGCAATCGGATCTGTCATCATAGGCAGTAACAACCTCCTCTCATTCTTTCATCATCTACCAGCTGGCTTTTTTGACTCCTGGAATTTTCCCTTCGTTGGCCAGATGACGAAAGCAAAGGCGGCACAGGCCGAATTTCCGCAAGTAAGCCCTTGAACGGCCGCAAATGTGGCAGCGGTTATAGGCACGGACCGAAAATTTAGGCTTTCTCTTGGCCTTAGCAACTAACGATTTCTTGGCCATCCTTTCCCTCCTTAAATTAACGCTGCAGCTTTAACTAGGCCGCCCGGAAGGGCATACCCATTAAGGTTAAAAGCTCGCGTGCTTCTTCATCAGTCTCGGCGGTTGTAACAATAATTATATCCATGCCGAGCACTCTTTCCACTTGACTGTACTCAATCTCGGGGAAAATCAACTGTTCTTTTATACCAATGGTAAAGTTACCACGTCCATCAAATGAATGCGGCGATATCCCCCTAAAATCCCTGACCCTGGGCAAGGCTATACTAAAGAGCTTGTCCAGAAAGTCGTACATCCTCACTCCGCGCAGGGTCAGCTTGCATCCAATGGGGTTGCCTTCGCGGACCTTAAAACTCGCCACCGAGCGGCGCGCCCTGGTTATAACCGGCTTCTGGCCGGTTATAATCGAAAGATCGTTAACCGCTGCATCCAGTATTTTCGGGTTATCTTTACCTTCACCCAGGCCCATGTTAATCACTACCTTTTCGATCCGCGGCGCCTGCAAGGTATTCTTGTATTCAAACCGTTTCACGAGTGCGGGCCTTACTTCTTCGAGGTATTTCTGCTTCAGTCGTGACATATTGATCGCTTTAACCCTCCTTACTTATCCAGCGATTCGCCGCATTTCCGGCAAGCTCTGACCCGGTTATTATCAGAAAGCACTTTCTTGGCCACCCGGGTCGGCTTATTGCAGGAAGGGCATATGGGCATAACTCTTGAAGCCGGAAACTCGGCTTCCATCTCCCTGATCCCCCCCTGGGGAACCCTGCGGGTCGGCTTGGCATGCTTCTTGATTATATTGACTCCTTCCACTTTAACCCGGCCAAGGCGGGGAAAAGTGGCGATCACTTTACCTTTTTTCCCTTTATCTTTGCCGGAGAGAACTACAACTTTGTCCCCCCGGCGAACAGGCAATTTTTTCATTTCCACCGCTTATTCGCCACCTCCGCAATGAACTTTCAAATAACCTCCGGCGCGAGGGAAACAATTTTCATAAAATCCTTTTCCCTCAGTTCGCGGGCCACAGGGCCAAAAATTCGGGTTCCCCGCGGATTATTCAGTTCATTAATAATTACAGCTGCATTCTCATCGAAGTTTATATGGGATCCGTCTCTGCGATTCAACCGGCTTTTTGTGCGGACAATTACCGCCCGGACAATATCGCCTTTTTTCACCACTCCGCCGGGAGTAGCTTCTTTCACCGAACCGATAATGATATCGCCGATCCGACCCGCTTTGCGCTTCGATCCACCCAGGACCCTGATGCAAAGGACCTTTTTCGCTCCCGAGTTATCAGCTACTTTTAACATACTCTCAGTTTGAATCATCGTTGCCTCTCCTTTCATCCCTTCCCGGCAGGCAGTCCGAAAAGAGAATCCTACAGCTTCGATTTGCGCATTATTTCCACCAGGCGCCACCTTTTATCCTTGCTGATTGGCCTGGTTTCCATCATTTTTACTATATCGCCTACTCGGGATTCGTTCGTTTCATCGTGCATTTTATACTTTTTAGTCCGACGAATAATTTTCCCATATAACGGATGGCGGGTTACTCTTTCCACGGCTACAACTCTTGTTTTGTTCATTTTGTCGCTGATTACCCGGCCGCTCCGCACCTTACCTTTGATTGTAGTCAAACCGATGGGCCTCCCTTCCTATTCAAACTCAGCTCAGGGCCCGTTCCCGGAGCACGGTTTTAACCCGGGCAATATCACGGCGGACCTCTTTAATACGCATCACATTGTCCAGCTGGCCGGTGGCTTGCTGGAAGCGCAGGTTAAAAAGCTCTTCTTTCAACTCTTTTACTTTTTCCTCCAGCTCCTGCTCATTAAGTTCTTGAACGTCTTTTATTTTCATTCGGTTCCACCACCTGCATCAGCTCGTTTTACAAACTTGGTTCTAATCGGCAACTTGTTGGCGGCCAGGCGCAGGGCCTCTTTGGCCACATCTTCGCCTACGCCGGCCAGTTCAAACATAATTCGTCCCGGCTTAACCACGGCTACCCAGTATTCGGGCGAACCTTTACCTTTACCCATCCGGGTTTCTGCCGGCTTTTCCGTAACCGGTTTATCCGGAAAAATGTTAATCCACACTTTTCCGCCTCTTTTAATCGATCTGGTCATGGCAATACGGGCCGCTTCTATCTGCTGGCTGGTAATCCATGACGGTTCCAGGGCCTGCAATCCGTATTCGCCAAAATGAACCATGGTGCCGCCTTTAGACCGACCTTTCATTCGGCCACGGTGCTGGCGGCGGTATTTCACCCGCTTAGGCATTAACATTCGCGTCTACCTCCTCTGCAGGTTTTTTTTCACCGGGTTTCGGGGGCAGTATTTCACCCTTATAGATCCAAACTTTGACCCCGATGCGCCCGTAAGTTGTTTTGGCTTCCACAAACCCATAATCTATATCTGCACGCAAAGTCTGCAGAGGTACTGTTCCTTCATGATAAGTTTCGTTGCGGGCCATTTCGGCGCCGCCAAGCCTGCCGCTGCAGGAAATCCTGACCCCTTTGGCTCCGTTCCGCATGGTCCGGAAGATAGCCTGCTTCATCGCCCTCCGGAAGGCAATCCGCCTTTCAAGCTGGGAAGCGATACTTTCAGCTACCAGTTTTGCGTCCATTTCGGGTTTCTTGATCTCTATGATATTCAAATGCACTTTTTTGTCCGTCAGTTTTTCCAGCTCTTTGCGCAAACCTTCCACGCCTGTGCCGCCCCGGCCGATAACCATCCCCGGTTTGGCGGTATGTATATTAATCCGGACATTATTGGCGGCCCGTTCAATTTCAATTCTAGAAACTGAAGAACCTTCCAGCTTGTTTTGAATATAGTCCCTGATCTTAATATCTTCATAAAGCTGGTCTTTATAGTTTTTGCTTGAAAACCACCTTGAATCCCAGTCACGGATAACACCGATCCGGAACCCGACGGGGTTAACTTTTTGTCCCACGTCTAAACCCCCTTTCTTTCTTTAAGTACCACCGTAATGTGGCTGGTCCGTTTAAAAATCAGGTTCCGCCTTCCCCTGGCCCGCGGTTGGACCCTTTTCATGGTCGGCCCTTCATCAACATAAGCTTGATCGATATAGAGCGAGCCCCGGTTCATCTCATGATTAAATTCCGCGTTGGCAGCCGCCGAGTTTACCAGTTTGGCAACCGGTTCAGCTGCGCTCCGCGGCGTATAACGCAGTATACTCAAGGCTTCATTGAGGTCCTTATCCCTGATCGTGTCAATTACAGCTCTTGCCTTGCGCGGCGCAATGCGTACATAGCGAGCTTTAGCTTTTGCTTCCATAAATCATCCTGCCTCCTCTGCCCTACTTAATGGTGGTAGAGCGTTCGGTATGGTGCCCATGCCCCCGGAAGGTGCGGGTAGGGGCGAATTCGCCCAGCTTATGTCCAACCATGTCTTCGCTGATGAAAACCGGCACATGCCGCCTGCCGTCATGGACCGCAATGGTATGCCCGACCATCTCAGGAAAAATAGTGGAACGGCGGGACCAGGTTTTAATAACCTTTTTTTCTCCCTTTTCACTCATCCGCTCAATTTTTTTCATCAAACTGGCCTCTACATAGGGACCTTTTTTTAGTGAACGCGACAATCTATACAACCTCCCTTTAAGCCGTCGGCCGGGACCCCCTTAATTCAGCGGGAGTCCTTCTAAACGGCTACTTCTTGCGACGGCGGATAATATACTTGTCAGATTCTTTCTTTTTCCGCCGGGTTTTGTATCCCAGGGTCGGTTTGCCCCAGGGTGTAACCGGACTGGGCAACCCAATCGGCGCCCTGCCTTCACCGCCGCCATGGGGGTGGTCACAGGGGTTCATAACCGATCCCCGGACGGTCGGCCTTCTGCCCAGCCACCGGCCGCGGCCGGCTTTTCCGATAGTCAGGTTTTCATGCTCCACGTTGCCAATCTGGCCCACAGTAGCCCGGCAATCAAGGGGAACCAGGCGCACTTCGCCCGAAGGCAGCCGGATATGAGCCTTCTTGCCTTCTTTTGCCGCCAGCTGGGCGGCGGTTCCGGCTGAACGGGCCAGCTGTCCGCCCGCGCCCTCTTTCATTTCGATATTGTGGACAAAGGTTCCCACCGGTATGGAACGCAGGGGCATGGCGTTACCGGGTCTTACTTCAACTTTTTTCCCGGAGATCACTTTCTGTCCGGTCCTGAGGCCCATCGGGGCCAGGATGTAGCGCTTTTCCCCATCCACATAATGCAGCAGCGCTATATTGGCCGTCCGGTTCGGATCGTACTCGATCCCCGCTACCTTGGCCGGAACATCATCCTTATTCCGCTTAAAATCGATAATCCGGTAACTTCGCTTATGGCCGCCGCCCCGATGGCGGACTGTCATCCGGCCGTAAGCATTGCGGCCGGCTTTTTTGCTCAATGGCGCCAGGAGCGATTTTTCCGGCTTTTTTTTGGTTATCTCTTCAAACGTTGATACGGTCGCAAACCGCCGCCCCGGTGAAGTGGGTTTAAAACGTTTCACAGCCATTTAAGTACTCCCTCCTTCTAGCGGCTTTCAAACAGCTCGATCGGCTTGCTGCCTTCGGCCAGAGTAATAATTGCCTTTTTCCAGGAAGGCTGTTTTCCTTCCGGGAAACGGCCCAAACGTTTTACTTTGCCCTTGTAATTTGCCGTGTTCACCGCTTTTACCTGAACACCAAAAATTTCTTCAAGGGCCTGTTTGATTTCAACTTTGTTCGCTTTGCCGGATACGACAAAGGTATACTTATTATCTTCCATAAGATCGGTCGATTTTTCGCTAATTAGCGGACGGATTATTACATCTCTCGGATCCTTCTTCATCCGCCGAACACCTCCTCCACCTGCTCGAGGGCCTCTCTGCTCATAACCAGGTAGTCGTGGTTAAGTATATCGAGCACATTCAACTGCCGGGCCAGGATAGTCTTAACTTTCGGCAGGTTGCGGGACGCCTTGATCACATTTTCATCGGGCAGGGCATTGACCACAAGGGCGCCTCCATCTACCTTCAACTGCTCGAGCATACTTATCATTTGCTTTGTCTTCGGTGCGTCCAGGGCATAATCATCAACTACAACCAGTTTGCCCTCGTTGTACTTGTCGCTCAAAGCAGACCTGAGGGCGGCGCGGCGCATCTTTTTCGGCACTGTTTTGTCGTAATCCCGCGGTTTGGGTCCGAAAGTCACTCCACCGCCAACCCAAATCGGCGAATTAACACTGCCATGACGGGCTCGACCGGTCCCTTTCTGCGGCCACGGCTTGTCGCCGCCGCCCCTGACTTCACTGCGGCCTTTGCTTGAAGCCGTACCCTGCCGGCGTCTTGCCGCCTGCGAGACAGCCGTCTGATAGAGAGCTCCTTTGTTCAACGGCGCCCCAAAAAGACTGGCCTGGACTTCTATCTCGTCCACCTGCTCGCCGTCTCTATTATAAAGCGATAATTTAGGCATATTCAGGGCATCTCCTTTCCTTTGGCTATCCGCTTACTTTCTTTTTAACCGATTCTTTAACCTCTACCAGGCCGCCCCTGGGGCCGGGCACAGAACCTTTAACCAGTAAAATATTCTTTTCGCCGTCGGTTTCCACTACATGCAGGTTCTTGACAGTCCGTCGCCAGGCCCCCATACGGCCGGGAAGCGGGCGTCCCTTAAAAACCCGGGCCGCGTCAACCGAACCCAGGGAACCCGGGCCGCGGTAATAGTGAGAACCGTGTGTTTTCGGGCCCCTGCCAAAACCCATTTTTTTAATCGAGCCGGCAAAACCTTTACCCCGGGCAGTAGCGCTGACATCAACAACGTCTCCGGCGGAAAAACTATCTGCTTTTATTTCCTGCCCGGAGGCGTAAGCGCTGGAATCATCCACCCTGACTTCACGTAAAAATTTCTGCGGTTTAACCCCGGCCTGCTTGAAATGTCCCTTCAGCGGGCGGTTAACCCGGTTTTCTTTTTTTTCTAAAAACCCAAGCTGGATGCTGTTATAACCATCTTTGTCCATGTTTTTAACCTGGACCACCCGGCACGGGCCAGCCTCCAGAACTGTTACCGGAATTACCCGGCCCTGTTCATCGAAGACCTGGGTCATTCCTACCTTGCGCGCCAATATTGCTTTAGTCATTATTGTAAGGCACCTCCCGTCTTTCGCCTAGAGCTTAATCTCAATGTCAACACCGGCAGGCAAATCAAGCCTCATCAAAGCGTCGATCGTCTTCGGTGCCGGTTCAAGAATATCGATCAGACGTTTATGAGTGCGCATTTCGAATTGCTCCCGGGAGTCTTTATACTTGTGCGGCGCCCGTATAACCGTGTAAAGGCTTCTTTCTGTCGGTAAAGGCACAGGTCCGGAAACATCGGCCCCCGTGCGGCGCGCCGTCTCAACAATCTTACCGGCAGACTGGTCCAGCAACTGATGGTCGAAAGCTCTCAATCTGATCCTGATTTTTTGGTTGGCCATGGACAAATCCTCCTTATCGCCTGATTAAATCAGAGCTGCTCCGCAAAAATTACCCGGTTTAGTCCGGCAACCTTTTGCTTCATCGCTTTATCTGTACTTTTTTAAACCTTTATCCCTATTCCTCAATCGAGGTGACTACTCCGGCGCCTACGGTGCGCCCGCCTTCGCGGATCGCAAAGCGGACCCCGTCTTCGATGGCGATCGGGGTAATCAGCTCAATATCCATATTGACATTGTCGCCGGGCATAACCATTTCCATGCCCTCAGGCAGGGTGATGGTCCCGGTAACATCGGTGGTCCGGAAGTAAAACTGGGGCCGGTATCCCTGGAAAAACGGGGTGTGACGCCCGCCCTCTTCCTTCTTCAATACATACACTTCCGCGCCAAACTTGGTATGCGGGTTGATCGAACCCGGCTTGGCCAAAACCTGGCCCCTTTCCACCGACTCGCGGTCTACACCGCGCAGCAATACCCCGATGTTGTCGCCGGCTTCCGCGTAATCCAACAACTTGCGGAACATCTCCACTCCGGTAGCAACCGTCTTGCGAGCCTTGTCCTCAAAGCCAACTATCTCCACTTCGTCGCCAACCTTGATCTGGCCGCGCTCCACCCGGCCGGTCACTACTGTACCCCGTCCGGTAATGGAAAAAACATCCTCGATCGGCATGATAAAGGGCTTGTCTTTCTGACGCTCGGGCATCGGAATGTAATCGTCCAGCGCATTCATCAGTTCCCAGATTACCTTGCAGTCATCACACTCGGTACTGCCGCAGCCGCAATCCAAGGCCTTCAGGGCTGAACCGGTGATCACAGGAGTATCGTCTCCGGGAAATTCATATTCACTAAGCAGATCCCGTACTTCCATCTCCACCAGCTCCAGAAGCTCGGGGTCGTCTACCATGTCCGCCTTGTTCAAAAAGACCACAATGCTCGGAACCCCTACCTGGCGGGAAAGCAAAATGTGCTCCCGGGTCTGCGGCATCGGTCCGTCATCGGCGCCGACCACCAGGATCGCTCCGTCCATCTGGGCCGCGCCGGTAATCATGTTCTTCACATAGTCCGCGTGACCGGGGCAGTCAACATGAGCATAGTGACGGTTGTC
>PWFM01000143.1 GCA_003553895.1 Syntrophomonadaceae bacterium
ACAACTTTGCCTCTCCGGCCGCCGTGGTTGATGAAATTATGGCAGCCAGGGACATCCGTTTTGTCCCCCTCGAAATGGAGTTAATGGACACGATTATTGAAGACTACCCTTACTTCTCACCAGGAGCGATACCGGAAGGCCACTACGGCCTTGACGAAGATGTTGCCGCACTTACCGTTGGCAACCTGATGGTCGTCCATGAAGATATGGATGAACAGCTGGTCTATGACATGCTGGCAGCGATCTTCCACGAAGAGTCACTCGATGAATTGATCGGTATCCACCCCATCGCCGAAAACTTCACTGTCGAACTAGCCGCTGAAGCTCCGGTTCCGTTCCACCCGGGAGCAGAAAGATACTTTGAAGATCATCAATAAAACGGCCAAGAGCAGGAGGTTCTGTGATTGCCAGATAACCGGAACAAAAGATTATTAAAAAATAAATATCTATGGGCCGGTTTTTTGGCAGGGCTAATAATTGCGGGTGCCTTCCTGATTAGCTGGGGGCGCCCGCCCACCTATTATTTAGCCTTGTATGATGGCCCCGACGGAGAAATTGTTAAGCAGGTTGATGTAGAACTTAAAGACCTGGTTACTCTGGAATATGTTCACTCCTCCGACGGGACACCTGTAAAAGCTGTTTTCTTAATTGAACAAGACGGCCTGCACTTACTTGAAGAAGAATACTCCTGGTATGGAGCAGGGTTGGAATTCGGTTCCGGGCATACTTTTTCTTTTAGTGAAGACAGAGTAACCGTTAGTGGATACGACCGGGTTTTTCATGAACTGCCGCTGAGAGTAGCCCGCACAGTCTCTCAAGAACTGCACCTTAATGAAAAAGTTATTTCATTAGATAACCTGGCACCGGGAGGAACCCTGGTAATAGTAAAGGTTGAAAAGAGTAGGCCAAAGTAACCGGACCCCGCCCTCGTAAAAGGAGCTGTAATTTATGCCCATAGAAAGATTCATGGAGAAGCAGAAGGATACTTTAGTGGAAGAAGCTTTAAAGGGAAAATACCGTGATCTAACCGGCAAATGGTATTACCTGGCAGCGGTACTTGCTGTAGGCACAGCTCTTTACCATATCTACACCGCTTACTATGGGGCGCCTTTTGCTTTATTATTCCGTAATATCCACTGGATGCTGATAGGTGTCCTTATATTTATATATTTCCCAGCCTTTAAAAATTCGCCAAAAGATCGGCCTACCATCATCGACCTAATATTCGTCCTGGCCAGCCTGGTCGTAGGGATGTATGTAATCCTCAACTTTGATGCAATAGCCGGGCGGGCGGGTGCGCCGGTAACCACTGACATTGTTCTGGGAATGATCTTAACCCTGATCGTACTGGAAGCAGGAAGGCGCACAGTTGGGTGGCCGATCGTAATTATTGCCATCCTGTTCCTGATCTATGCTTACTTTGGACGTGAAATGCCGGGCATTTTCATGCACCGCGGTTATTCAATCAGCCGCATATTTCCTTTTCTGTATCTTACTGATGCCGGTATTTTCGGCATCCCGCTCGGTGTATCTTCCCGGTTTATCCTGCTTTTCATTATTTTTGGAGCGTTTCTTGAAAAAGCCGGCGCCGGTCTGTTCTTCCGCGACCTTTCACTGGCCCTAACCGGCAGGCACGTTGGCGGCCCCGGCAAAGCTTCGATCTTGTTCAGCGGCTTTATCGGCTCCATTACCGGTAGTTCCACAGCCAACGTGGTCACAACGGGGACCTTTACCATCCCCCTGATGAAAAAGCTGGGTTATAAACCAGCCTTTGCCGGCGGGGTAGAAGCAGACGCTTCCACCGGAGGCCAGATTCTTCCCCCGGTAATGGGGGCTGCGGCTTTCGTTATGGCCGAATACATCGGAGTTCCTTACCTGACCGTCATGATAGCAGCCATCGTCCCGGCCCTGTTATATTTTATAACTTCCTTTTTTATGGTTCACTTTCGGGCTCTTAAAGAAAACCTTTTACCGGTACCCAAGGATGAACTGCCTAAACTGTTAGAAGTGGTGAAAAAAGGCTTTTACTATTTCACCCCTCTAATAATCTTGATTATCCTGCTGGCTTTGCGCTATTCACCGTCAAGAGCAGTATTCTGGGCTCTTATGTCCACAATAGTCATCAGCTGGTTCAAGGAAGAAACCAGGATGGGGCCAAGAGAGATTTTTGAAGCCCTTTTTTCCGGGGTGCAAAAAGCCCTGGAAGTAGTAGCCGCCTGTGCTGTGGCCGGCATTATTATCGGCATGGTCACCATGACCGGGCTGGGCCTTAAATTCTCCACCCTCATTGAAGTTCTGGCCGGAGGCAACCTCTTTGCCGGACTGTTTTACACCCTGATTGCCTCATTGATCCTTGGCATAGGCGTTCCTACCACCGCCAAGTACATCATCCTGGCTACCCTGGTGGCGCCGGCGCTGGTCACCCTCGGGGCGCCGCTTTTAGCGGCCCACCTGTTTATCCTCTACTTCGGCACAGACGCCGATATTACCCCACCGGTGGGGCTGGCAGCATATGCAGCCGCAGGGATTTCTGGAGCCCATCCCATTCAAACGGGGATTGAAGCTTTCAAAATGGGCATCACCGCCTACATTGTGCCTTTCTGTTTTATCCTGGGACCGGCGCTGCTGCTGCAGGGTCCGCTGCATGAAATTATCTTAGCCTGCGTAACGGCACTTATCGCCTGCATGGGGCTTGGCGCCGCCATGCAGGGTTATTTTGTTCGCAATATGCCAATCTGGCACCGGCCGCTACTTTTCGCCGGATCGGTTATGCTTATGGAAACCACCTGGACCTGGGATCTGATCGGACTTTTCATTGTTGGCGGCATCTTTACAATAGAATACCTTGCCGAAAGGGTCCTGAAAAATAAACCGGCCGGCTAAAATTCTATGAAAGGAGCTTGGATAAGATCATGCAGAAG
>PWFM01000129.1 GCA_003553895.1 Syntrophomonadaceae bacterium
CGCCGGTGTTTTCAAAGTCTGAGCGGATTTTTAGGTACTCTTCGCTGCCTGAAACGGAGGCTATCGACTGCCGGATATATCCTTCTTCTCCAGGGTTCATGTCGACGCCCACCCTGACTGTCGCTGGATTTCTGGATAGATTAATCTGGTTGGAGCTGAGTATCCTAATATTTCGTTTTGCTTCACTGTAGGCATCAATTATTCCATTGACCAATTCATCGTAATGATTCTGCAACCTTCTCATTTCGGCCTGGAAAGTGGCGCCATCCATATCTTCCTGCACTCTTCTCGCATTAAGGTTTTGGATAGCCTGTTCACGTTCGCTTTCCACTTCGGCCAGGGCCTGTTCCTCCATCCTCAAGATTTGATCCGAGGCAGCGGCAGGATCGGTTCTTCCCCTGATGTACATGTTTAGATTGAGCTTGTTGTCTATAATATCGTCGTTTGTGTAAGAAACAGAATGGACATCATGACTGCCACTTGCTTCACCAAATCCACGAACAAAAAAGCTACCGGAACCACCGTGGTAATCAATACTTTTTTCATGGTAGATTTCCCCGATATACCTGAAACCGGTGCTGGTTCTTTTGTATTCATCGGCGGCTGCAGGCAGAGACAGGGCTAAGATCATTACCAGGATCAGCGTTATACCTATAATAACCTTTCTTTGCATAATGCGGGCACGTCCCTTCCTTTCCTAAGCTTTATTAGCTATTGTGATAGTTTATTTTCCCACATCACCTCCACAACAGGTTATAAAAAAATGGTCGGAGCGATAGGATTTGAACCTACGACCTCTTGACCCCCAGTCAAGCGCGCTACCAAACTGCGCCACGCCCCGATATTAATTAAAATACTATTAAGTTCACAACTAATTGTAATGCAAGGTTTTCAAAAAGTCAACAATCGGTATATACTTTAAGAGCGGATAAGAACGTTACGGGAGGTGTAAAAAATTTCAGGGGAAAAAGTGATCGTTATTGGAGCCGGTTTGGCGGGCTCGGAAGCAGCCTGGCAGATAGCCAGTCGGGGCATTAATGTAGTACTTTATGAAATGAGGCCGGGGAAAATGACCCCTGCTCATCACAGCGGCTATTTTGGAGAACTGGTATGCAGCAACTCACTGCGGGCCGCTTCTCTAAATAATGCCGTGGGCCTGCTGAAAGAGGAAATGCGCCTGTTCAACTCATTAATAATGGAAGCTGCCGATGCTACACAGGTTCCGGCCGGAGGGGCCCTGGCTGTCGATAGAGAAGAATTTGCCCGCCATATCACCCGCTCCCTGCAGGAACACCATTTGATAGAAATCATTAACCAGGAAGTAACAGATTTGCCCCGGGAACGCCCGGTTATCATTGCCACAGGGCCCCTTACATCAGAGTCATTGTCGGAAACCCTGGAGCATTTGACCGGAAGCGGGCGGCTCTATTTTTATGATGCCGCCGCTCCGATAGTTACATACGAATCTCTGGAGATGAATAAAGCTTTTTTTGCTTCCCGCTACAGTAAAGGCGGAGATGATTACCTTAATTGCCCCATGGACGAAGAAGATTATAACCGGTTTGTGGACGAGTTGGCCGCGGGGGAAGTCTACCTCGGAAAAGAGTTTGAAAAAGAAATTTATTTTGAAGCCTGCATGCCCGTGGAAGAGCTGGCCAGAAGGGGAAAAGACACTTTACGGTTTGGTCCTTTGAAACCGGTGGGCATCAAATTGCCGAATAGCAGCATACAACCTCATGCCGTGGTCCAGCTCCGCAAAGATAACAAGGAAGGCACGCTTTACAACATGGTCGGCTTTCAAACCAGGTTGAAACACCCGGAGCAGAAGAGAATTTTCAGGCTCATTCCCGGCCTGGAAAACGCTGAATTCGTCCGCTACGGAGCCATGCACAGGAACACTTTTATCAACGCCCCCACTGTTCTTAAACAGAGCCTGGAGTTAATCCGGGGAAATAGCGTCTTCATGGCCGGCCAAATTACCGGAGTTGAAGGATACGTGGAATCTACCGCTTCTGGCATCATTGCCGCCCTCAACGCCATCTGCCGCCTGGAAAACAAGGAACCCCTGTTGTTCCCGCCTGAAACGGCCATGGGGGCCCTGATGCAATATATCAATACGGCCGATCCCAACAATTTTCAACCTATGAATGTAAACTTTGGGCTTTTCCCTCCTTTGCAGGAAAAAGCCCCCAAAAGAAAGAAAAGGGAGTTGTATGCCCGAAGAAGCCTGGAGCGCCTGGCGCAGTTTAAGGACGAGCATCCTCAACTGCTAAGCTAAACCATAACCGCTTAACGCTGCAAACAAAAAAGTATAAAGCAGGCAGGAGGTCAAATCGAAACAATGAATGTTATTTTATCGACAGTACTTGCTTACTTGCTCGGCTCCATCCCCACAGCGTACCTGTTGGGGCGGCTGCTCAGAAAAATAGACATCCGCGAAACAGGATCCGGCAATGTTGGGGGTATGAACGTTTACCGGGCAGCCGGTATTTTGCCCGGCCTTTTAACTGTTTTGATCGATATCGGTAAAGGAGCTCTCGCCGTTACAGCGGCCTTAAACTGGAGCGGTGAGCCCCTGGCGGGCCTTCTCGCCGGCCTGCTGGTAGTCTTCGGGCATAACTACAGCCTGTTCTTGAAATTCAAGGGTGGTAAAGGTTTGGCCACTAGCCTCGGAGTTTTTATAGTTTTATCCCCTGCCACCATTCCCTTTGTTATTTTGGCGGCGGCTGGCTTGACCCTGGCATTAAAAGACACAAATACTGCGTTTGGCGCTTCAACTCTAACTATCCCGGCTATCCTCTTTTTTCAATATCATGATCTAACAATGGTTTTATTCGGCCTGCTTTTAGCCGCCATTATAATGACCAGGCACATTCGGGATTTTCAGGCCTACAGGGAAGGACGCCGGAAAATA
>PWFM01000042.1 GCA_003553895.1 Syntrophomonadaceae bacterium
CGGAGCAATCCTGGTCGCCAGGTCTTCGAAAACTTCCACAAACACACCGCCCAGACCTACAGCCACCGCCGGTCCAAAAATGGGGTCTTTTTTTACTCCAACCATTACTTCTAAGCCCGGCTTCAGCATTTCCTGGACCAGGATACCTTCAATATGAGCTTCAGAATTGGTCAGCTCAGCTCTTTTATTTAATTCTTCAAAAGACTTCCTGACCTCATCCGCGTCCTGCAAGTTGAGGCTAACCCCACCGAAATCACTTTTATGCAGCAGCTGGGGCGACATAACTTTCAAAGCCACCGGAAAGCCAATTTCTTGCGCCGCAGCCACCGCTTCATCGGCTGCAACAACCAGGCGCTCCCTTGTAACCGGGATACCATAGCCTTTTAATATCTCCTTGGAACGCCATTCTGTAAGCCCTCCTTGCGCTTCAATAAAATGCCGGCCGATCAGAGAACGGACCTTATCTTGTTTTCCGGTTCTCCTGCCCGCTTCCTGAAAAGCCTTACCGGCTTTTCGGGCCCATTCGGCAAGGGAGCTTATGGCCCATAACCCGCTCGGGATATGCTCGATTACAGGCACACCGGCCTGGATTAATTCGTTTTTAGCTTCGACGGCATAATCCTGGCCAGTGGGCCAGGTAAATACGATCAGTGGTTTTTCAGTTTCATTGTAGGCCTTAATGATTTTTCGCGATGCTTCGGGATCAGGCATTTCAAAATTATAAAAGAAACCTGCCACATCGATTTCTGGATCTTTCATAACCAGCTGGAGGGCCCTTTCAAAAAGCTCATCGTCATAAAAAATCTGAGAAGTTAAGTCGACCGGGTTGGCCACCGCCCCGTAGGGAGGAAAAAATTGCCGCATAGATTCCTGGCTCTTTTCACTGAGCCTGGTCACTTCCAGGCCATACTGGGGACATTTATCGGCAACCACCACACCGCCACCCCCGGAAATGGTTATGACGGCCATCCTTTTACCGGCAGGAAATCGCCCCGTTGCATGGAGGGCAATCAGGGCATTCATCTGCTCAACATCGTCGGCCCGGGGCACCCCAAATTGCTTAAAGACAGCGTCGTAAACCCGGTCTGAACCGACCATGGCCCCGGTATGAGAGGCAGCAGCCCTGGCTCCGCTGGCGGTCCGGCCTACCTTTAGCACCGTCACCAGTTTGCCTTCCTGCAGGGCTCGCCTGCAGGCCTCGATAAAAAGTTTGCCGTCTCCCTGCAGACCTTCCAGGTAACCTGCTACAATTGAAACTTCATCACGACCGGTCAGGTAACTGAGCACTTCGGCAAAAGAGATATCGGCCTCGTTGCCGGTGCTGACGAAATAGTTAAAGCCAATGGACATCTGGACTACCATCTGGTATATAATCCCGCCGAGCCCACCGCTTTGAGTTATGAATGCCAGCTTTTCCGGGTGAACCAGATCGGCCCTTTTCTGGTTATAGAAAAAACTGGCCATATTGCCGTTGTAATAGTTGAGAATTCCCAGGCAGTTGGGTCCCAGGATGCGCATGCCGCTTTCTTCAGCAACTTTTTTCATTTCATCCTGTACTTTACGGCCCTCTTCTCCCACTTCGGCAAAACCCGAGGTAAAAATAATTACCCCTTTAACTTTTTTGCGCGCACAATCTTCCAGGGCCGCCATGGCCCGATCGGCCGCCACCCCGATAATGGCCAGGTCGACCGGTTCTTCTATATCAAGGATGGAGGGATAACATTTCAACCCGCCTACCCGATCATACTTGGGGTTAACGGGGTAAAGGCTGCCCTGGTAACTAAACATGCTCATCAGGTAGAGGGGAATGCCGTTTGGTTTTAAAGGATTTTGGCTGGCCCCGATCACCGCTACCGACCGTGGATAAAAAAAAGGTTCCAGCTCATTCTGTATTCCGAGTTCCAACTCCCGGGGACTCCTGCTGCTCATCTAGTATCCTCCTTCTTAATTTTCAGCATAACCTGCTGCTTTATTAACCGCCATCATGCTGTAGCAGTTTTGGATTATGAAGCTTGAATATATAAATATCAAGACAATTTCACTCTTTAATATTTTACATGATCAACAACTAATTGGGTATACTTTTTTATTTTTTTGTCATAAAAATAAGGATTTTTTTATTCATTCGGGAAACTTTTAAATATTCCCTGTTAGAAAAGAATAGAGTATAATAGCTAGGGCATTAAGGAATAGAGCAAATGCCTTGTCCGGTATCTTGGTCACTATGTTATAATTTAAGCAAGAAGAACAATTATCCAGGAGGTCAACATTGAAGTGGCAGAGAAAAAACTTCCTTTAGATCAGCAAAAAAATAATACTCAAAATAAAAAACCCCGGAGCAGGTTCAGGATCTTAAAAATTATGATCCTGGTTGGAATGCTTTTGTTTTTTATAGTCGGGGGAGCTGCTGCTGCCGTAGTAGCCAACTATATTAACGAGACTCCGCCAGTAGATCCGACCATGCTTGAAACCGTAGAAACCTCATACCTTTACGACAGTGACGGTGAAGAGATAACCGCCCTGCATGAAGAGCAAAACCGCATTGCCATCGGTTTGGAGGAAATTCCGGAGCATGTTCAGCTGGCATTTATAGCCATCGAAGATGAAAGGTTTAAGGAACACTTTGGCTTTGATGTCATCGGCAGCGCAAGGGCAGCCTATACCAACTTCCGGGCCGGATCAATAGTGCAGGGGGCCAGTACCATCTCCCAGCAGCTGGCCCAGAATGCCTTTTTAACCACAGAAACAACATATGAACGTAAAATCCAGGAAATATGGCTGGCCATTCAACTGGAGCGGATATACAGCAAGGATGAAATCCTTGAAATGTACTTGAACCGAATCTATTTCGGTAACGGCGCTTACGGTGTGGAAGCCGCCGCCCAAAC
>PWFM01000085.1 GCA_003553895.1 Syntrophomonadaceae bacterium
AAGAATATGAGGGCAGCGGCATGGATCATATCACCCACGCTATCGTGGCCGAAGAACTTGGTTACGGCTGCAGCACTATGCGCGGCAATTACTCGGTCCAGATTTCCCTGGTCGCCAAAACTATCCTTAAGTGGGGCAATGAAGAGCAGAAGAAAAAGTATGTTCCCCGCCTGGCTACGGGAGAAATTATGGGCTGCTTCGGATTGACAGAACCTGATTCGGGCAGCGACGCCGCCAGCCTTTCGACCAGCGCCGTAGAAGACGGCGATCACTATGTTTTAAACGGTTGCAAAATGTGGATCACCAATGCCACTGTTGCTGAAGTGGCTATTGTTTTTGCCAAAACCGATCCGAAAGCTGGACCGAAGGGCATTACCGCCTTTCTGGTAGAGAAGGATACTCCCGGCTACTCCTCGCAAAAAATCCACGAAAAGCTGGGTCTGCGGGCTCAGGATACGGGGGAATTGATCCTTGATAATGTCAGGGTTCCGAAGGAAAATATCCTGGGGCCAATAGGCAAAGGATTCGCGGTAGCATTATCAGCGCTGGACAACGCCCGCTTTACCGTTGCGGCAGGTTGTGTCGGATCGGCCCAGTCCGCATTGGATACGGCAAAATCCTACGCCAAAGAAAGGGTCCAGTTTGACAAGCCCCTGGCCGGTCACCAGCTGGTCCAGCAGCTGCTCAGCAACATGCTCCTGGATATTGAATGCGGCAGGCTCCTGGTTTACCGGGCCGGCTACCTGAAAGATCAGGGCGTGCCCAATACCAGGGAAACCTCGATGGCCAAATATTACTGCAGCGAGATGGTGAACCGGGTGGCCTATAACGCAATCCAGGTCCTGGGGGGTTACGGTTTTTCCGGCGAATATCCCCTGGAGAGAATTTATCGCGATGCCAGGATCAACACCCTTTATGAAGGGACTTCACAGATCCAGCAGTTAATCCTGGGCAACATTGAACTGGGTATTCCCGCCTTTAAATAGGAGCCCGGGTTTATTAAGCAAACACCAAATAATTAAGGGGGAGAGAGTAATGTTTGAATTGTTGAAGCTGGAAAAAGAAGCCCCCCTGGCGGTTGTAACCATCAATCGCCCGGAGGTTAGAAATGCCCTCTCCAATGCCCTGGTAGAAGAACTGGCCGAGGCTTTTTCCCAGGTAAAGAGCGACCCCGAGGTCAGGGTTCTGATTATTACCGGCGAAGGCGATAAAGCTTTCATGGCCGGCGCTGATATTAAGGAACTGGAAGACCGTGACTTTATAAAAGGGCGGGAGCAAACCAGGCGCCGCCAGGAAGTATTTAATATGCTCTGGGAGATGCCTATTCCTGTAATTGCCGCCGTGAACGGTTATGCCCTGGGCGCCGGCCTGGAACTGGCTATTTCCTGCACCCTGCGTATTGCCTCCAGGGATGCCCAGATGGGCTCCCCAGAAGTTAACCTGGGCATTATTCCCGGTGATGGGGCTACGCAGAGGTTGCCCCGCCTGATCGGGTTTGGCAGGGGTATGGAACTGGTTCTGACCGGCAGCATCATCGATGCTGAAGAGGCATACCGGATTGGACTGGTAAACAAACTGGTCGATCCTGAAGAGTTAATGGAGGAAGCTAAAAAAATGGCCCAGAAACTGGCCGCTAAATCTCCGCTTGCCCTCCAGTATGGCAAGGAAGCGGTAAATCGTTCCCTGGAAACAGGACTTTATGAAGGCCTGGCCCATGAGTCGTACCTGCATGCCCTGGCCTGTGCCAGTGAAGATAAAAAAGAAGGCGTGAAGGCCTTCATGGAAAAAAGAAAGCCGCAGTATAAAGGGAAATGATCGCAACTAAACATGCAGCCAGTATGTCGGAGGATGAATGGAAATGAATAAAACTGACAAAGAAGTAAAGATCCATATCGACGAGGCTTTATGCAAACGATGCGGTTTTTGCATCGAGTTTTGCAATACAAAGGTGTATGAGGCTGATCAGGATGGTTTGCCTTTGATTAAGAATCTCGAAGAGTGCACCAACTGCCGCCTGTGCGAGCTTCGTTGTCCTGATTTCGCTATAAGGGTGGAGGTTGTTAACAATGAGTAGACCGGAAGGGATTCAATTAATGGAGGGCAACCATGCCTGCGCCTGGGGAGCTATTGATGCAGGAGCCCGTTTTTACGCCGGCTATCCGATTACTCCTTCATCTGAAATTGCTGAAGTATGCGCCCGTGAGCTCCCCGCCTACGGCGGCACCTATATCCAGATGGAAGATGAGATTGGAAGCATTGCAGCGATAATCGGCGCCTCTCTCTCGGGTAAAAAGTCATTTACCGCCACCAGCGGACCGGGCTTTTCCCTGATGCAGGAAAACCTGGGGGTGGGCATATACCAGGAAGTGCCCTGCGTTGTGGTCAATATCCAGAGGGTGGGGCCCGCCACCGGGCTGGCTACCCAGCCTGCCCAGGCCGATGTTATGCAGGCCCGCTGGGGCACCCACGGAGATCACCCTATTATTGCCATTTCTCCGGCGTCAGTCCAGGAAATGTACGATTTTACAATACGGGCTTTCAACCTGTCGGAGCGCTTTAGAATACCGGTAATACTGCTGGGCGACCAGGTAGTAGGGCAAACTTATGAAAATATCGCCCTGCCCGACCCGGGATCCCTGGAAATCGTGGAGCGCAAAAAACCTACTGTGCCACCTGAAGAATATCTGCCCTACCAGCCCGATGAAAACCTGGTGCCGCCCATGGCTGCATATGGCGATAAGCATATTCTTCACGCTTCCAGCACCTGCCATTGCGAAACCGGTTACTCGAACTTTAAGTACGGGACCAACAGGCAGTTGTTAAACCGGTTAAAAAACAAGATCTACAACTACCTTGATGAGATTATAGATGTAGAATACTTTGGTCCTGAAAAGGCTGAAGTCACCCTGGTTTCGTTTGGATCTGCTTCCAGGGTTTGTAAATATGTGGTAGGATTGGCCGAAAAAGAAGGCATCAAGGTTAACCTGTTGCGCCTGATTTCGATCTGGCCTTTCCCGGACCGGGAAGTGCAGGAAGCCCTGGCAAAAACCGGCGCCTGCGTGGTGGCGGAGATGAACCAGGGCCAGGTAATCAACGAAGTAAACCGCGTCAATACCACCAACACTCCGGTCCACCTTGCTTCCGGTATTGACGGTGAACTGATCAGGCCGGAGATCATTATGGCAAGCATAAGAGAGGCGGTGAAATAATGGCAGTTAAACTGAACTACAGGGAATATTTTAAAGAAGAAGCGCTGCCTCTTATGTGGTGTGCGGGTTGCGGGAACGGTATTCTGCTGCGGGCTATCACCGATGCTTTAGCGGACCTGGAAATACCGCCCCACCAGGTGGTGGTCAGTACCGGGATCGGCTGCTGGGGTAAAGCAGACGACTACATGACCACCCATGCTTTTCACGGCAGCCACGGCAGGGCCCTGGCTTTTGCAACCGGGATTAAACTGGGCAACCCCGATCTTCATGTGATCGCTTTAATGGGCGACGGTGATGCCCTGGCGATCGGGGGGAACCATTTTATCCATGCCGCCCGAAGGAATATAGATATAACAGCGATTATATCAAACAACTTCACCTATGGCATGACCGGCGGGCAGTATTCCCCGACTACTCCGCTGTCCTACAAAACCACTACTTCACCGGTTGGAGTGGCGGAACCGGCTTTTGATGTGTGCGGCCTGGCTGAAGAATGCGGGGCAAATTATGTGGCCCGCAGCACGGTTTACCATGTGACCCAGTTAAAAAGGTTCATTGCAGCGGCTATTCAGAAAAAAGGCTTTAATGTAGTCGAGGCCATCAATACCTGCCCTACCCATTTTGGAAGAAGAAATATACCTGGTGATACGGTAGAGATGATGAAATACATCAAAGATATCGGCATGCCCAGGTCTCGTTTCGAAAAATTGGATGAAGAAGAAAAGAATAAATACCTTTTGACAGGTGAACTTGTTAACAGAGAGCGGCCTGACTTTTTAAGCGTTTATAGGGAAATAAACCCTGCCGCATCGGAATCCGGCCGGGGGGAGGGTAAATAATGGCAAAAAACTGGCAAGTAGTCCTGGCGGGAGAGGGCGGACAGGGTCTGATCCTGGCAGGACGGATTTTAAGCGAAGCAGCGATTAAAGACGGAAACAATGTATCCCTCACTTCCAGTTATGGCATTGCCGCCCGGGGCGGTTACTCGGAATCCCAGGTGGTTATTTCTGAGCAGGAGCTCTATTACCCTAAATGCGCCTCCCCCGACCTGGTCCTTGCTTTAACCCAGCAGGCTTACGACAGGTATGCGGATAATGTCGGCGAGGACTGCCTGATTATTTACGACAGCAGGGAGGTCACAAACACGAAAGGTAAAAATGAAGTAGGTTTTGATTTCAAGGAAGCCCTTTTAAAAATTGGCAACCTTAAAGTGATCAATTCCCTGTTCCTGGGGGTTATATTAAAGCACCGGGATATTGTTTCCCGGGATAGCATGATTGAAGCCATGAAAAATAATATGCCCGCCAAAATTCATGATATTAACCTGAAGGCTTTCCAGAACGGCCTGGAACAATAATAAGGTCTGCACCTGGTATGCTAATCAAAGACGCTCCTTTTCTGCTTTCTGCAGCGAAGGGGCATCTTTTTTTGAACGGCAAAGAGAGTTAGCTCCGCTTTTTAAACCCGCCAACCGCATCTGGATCTGCATTAACTATCTGAACCTTACGGAATAGAAAGAAGCTTCATAGCGCCCGAGCTCCATCCGGTGCAGGCGGTGTGGCAGCTGGTTACAAAAAGAAAGGGGCTTCTTGCAGATCTGATGGGCCTGTTAAGCAGAGCTGTTTCCCGATCTAAGGACCAGGTAGAGGCCGGTTAAGATGATTAAGCCCCCGCCGGCCTGCAGGAATGTCGGCAGCTCTTGAAGCACGATAAAGGCTAAAAAAGTGGCGCCGACCGGTTCACCGAGGTAAAGCAGGGAAACCAGGGAAGCGCGGACTTTTTTTAAGGCCCAGTTGAAAACGGTGTGGCCGAGCAGGGTGGGAATAATGGCCAGGGCTGTGAACAGCAGGTATTCAACAGGCGGGTAGCCGGTTAAAGGGGTCCCGGTCATTAATGCGGCGGCAAAAAGGAGAAACGCGGCAACGCCGTAAGTCCCGGTGGCGTATATGGTTGTTGAAAGGCTTTGTCTTAAGCGGCGGCCGACCAGCAGGTAACCGGCCATCATGGCCGCGCCGCCGAGGGCCATCAGGGCTCCCCTGAGTTCGGTTGACCCTGCCGCAAAGCCGGTTATGCTTTCAGCTGCTATGGCCGCAGTTCCAAGCAGGACCAGGGCCATGGAGGCGAAAAAGCGCCTGGGGATGGTGTCGCCGAGCAAGAAATGCCCGGCAAAAGCCACTAGTAAAGGGTGGACAGAGACAAGGACCACAGAAACGGCAACGGGAGCATGCTCCAGGGATGATATCCATAAATAGAAATGACCGGCCAGGAAAAGGCCGCTTCCCGCCATACCAATTAAATCGGTTAGTTTTAGTAGCCGGAGATCCTGCTGCTGGAAGGCTAGATTAGGGGCCAGGATAAACAGGGATAAAAAAAGACGGTAAAAGGCAATGACCAGCGCGGGAGCGTCTGATAGGCGGATAAATATGGCGGCAAAGGAAATGGCAATGACCGCTGTAGTCAGGGCGGCGCTTAAGGCTAAGCGGTTTTCAGTCAGACCGGTATATTTTCTGTCCGAATTCAAGTAGAAAAGCTCCGAATATAGCCGGGTTTTAATTCCTTCATATTGCCCTCCCTGCTTAAAAATATCCTGTTGCCGTCCGCGCCTGCTTTTATTGGCCTGGCAACAGGATATTATAAAAGGCAGTGATGCGCAAACCGGCTCTTAAAAGTCCGTTTCAACTTCGCTTGCTTCCAGTAACGTCTCGATGTGTTCCATCAGGATACGCTGTTCTTTCTCTTGTCTCTGCCGGGCTATTCTTTCTTCAATCATCTCTTCTTCCATTTCTTCTTTTACATCTTCAAAACTTTCAGCCTCCAGAAGGTGGCCGTAGCGCTCTTCCACCTGGGATAGCTGCATTTCCAGCTGTTCCCTGGGCATGTCCGGGTCGTCTTCTTCCAGCATTTCTGTGATCTGATTATATTGATCAAGGATTTGTTGATACTGGTTTTCTACTTCTTCTGCTTCTAGTTCTATGTCGTCCCGATCAATTTTTTCATCAGGGTTATCTTCAAGGTATTCTTCCAGGTAGCGGTCAATGTAATTATGAAGAATAAGCTCCCTGGTTATGTCCTGTTCAAGTTCTTCTCTGCTCAGATCGAGGGCCGCCATTTGTTCTTCCAGCTCCTCTTCTCCACCAAACTGGGTGGCATATTCCTGGTAACGCTCTTCAATTTCTTCTTCGCTAGCAGTAATGTCCATTTCTCTGGCCCTTTGTTCCAGCAGGATGGGAACGACAAAATAATTCTCTAAAACATGCTCTTCCAATTCTCTTAACATCTCCGACATTTCTTCGCTGTCCAGGTCAATGCCCTGCATTTCATACTGCATTTTTTCCTGCTCCAGGGCCTGTTCGAATTCTGCCCTGGTTACTTCCTCCCCATTGACCGTGGCTATAACTTCGCCGTTGGCTGCAGCTTCTTCGGGACCGGTTAAATCACTAAATAGGCCCAGCATAGCTGCGATTCCTATCCCGACAACAGCAATTGCGGCAATGGCCAGGTATAGAGTTTTACGAGAAATGTTGATCTGTTTTACATTCTCGTTGTTATCATTACTCATTTTACACTTCCTCTCTAAAGCAGGCTAACCCTACGTGTTTCATTTAGACTGAAGTCAATAATAACAAAAGGCCCATTTATAAACAAGGGGTTGTAATTGCTCACGGGTGATTAAGGTGCCCGGGCTAAGTTCACTGCAGATGATAAGTTCAGGTATTATTGACAGTCATAATAAAAGTGGTTTACTATTTATATAGCAATAACTGCATATAATGCAAGCAAGCTCCCATTTGCCGATAAGATTATGATAATGGCTGCAGCGTCTACAATGACAGCAGGCCGGCCGGGCGAAGCTTTTAAGCCAGTGGGAGCATTATGTAAACTATGATGGCCTGGCGGCGCAGCCAAATAGTGATTATAATAAAAATGCAGGAGGTATCTAGATGGTTAATCATATAAAAACCATGTTTTTAATGATAATTTTAACGGTGATCCTGATGGTAGCCGGAGAACTGCTTCTTGGCGAGGGCGGATTGATCATCGCTTTTGTTCTAGCCCTGGGCATAAACTTTTTTGCTTTCTGGTACAGTGACAAAGTGGCTATTACCATGACCAGGTCCCGCCCCCTTAAGGAGAACGAAGCGCCCGAGGTTTATGGTGCGGTTAGAAAACTTGCTGAAAACAGCAACCTGCCCATGCCCCGGATATACTTGATGCCGACGGAACAACCCAATGCTTTTGCGGCAGGACGTAATCCTTCTAATTCTGTCGTCGCCGTTACCCAGGGCCTGGTCAGGATGCTCAACCAGCAAGAGCTGGAAGGAGTGCTGGCCCATGAGATGGCCCACATTCGCAACCGCGATATCCTGGTAAGCACCATGGCTGCAGTGATTGCCGGAGCGCTTATGATTATATCGCGCCTGGGCATGTACGGGATGATGTTTGGCGGCCGCCGGGAAGGCGGCCATCCGATTATGCTGTTAATTAAGCTGGCTGCATTAATCCTGGCTCCGCTGGCTGCTATACTAATTCGCATGGCCATATCACGGACCAGGGAATATCATGCCGATGCTACCGGGGCTTCTATTTCCGGTAATCCGGAAGGGCTGGCCAGCGCCCTGCAAAAAATGGAAAATTATGCCCGGAGGCGTCCGCTCCAGGTTAATGAAGCCGCCTCTCATATGTTCATCGTTAATCCTTTATCGGCTAAAGGTCTTGGCGGATTGTTCAGCACGCACCCTCCTATACAGGAAAGGGTAAAACGGCTGCGCAGCATGAACAGTTAAGCATTATCGCCCTGTACAGGACCGGTGATATTGTAAACAGATTGTAAACAATGTAAATATTATGCAAATTATCCCAATATAAGCAGGGCAACCGATATATATCGAGAAGTAAGTAGCAACCTAAAAATTAAGGAGGAGTTAAAAATGAAGAAAATCCTGACCCTTTTTGCTGTTGTGCTGCTTATGTTTGGTTCACTGGCCTTAGCAGGCTGTGAGGAACCTGTCAATGATTTAGAAGAACCGGTCGAAGAAGAAGAACTTTAGATCATTTTTGCCCTTAAAAAGGGCAAATGTACAAGTTGAGTAACTGCTACTGCTGCTAGTAAGTAATAAAAATACCGGGGTTGGCTTAGAAGCCTCTCCCGGTATTTTTTAACGGGCCGGATTAGGCAGCTGGATATGTATTTAAAGGAATCAGCCCGATTAATGCGAATAATATAAGGGGGAGGGATTTAAATGAGCGAACGGATCCTGGTTATTGATGATGATGAGAATGTTTGTGATCTTGTCCGCATTGCCCTCGAAGCCGAAGGTTTTTCAGTCGACGCCGCCCTTGACGGCGAAGAGGGCATGAAAAAAATAACGGAAAGTGAATATGCTGTTGTGCTTCTGGATATCATGCTGCCTGAAAAAGATGGCTGGGAAATATGCCGGGAAATCAGGAGCAGCGAAGTGAAAAACGTCCCTGTAATTATGCTCACTGCCCGGGGTGAGGAGGTTGACCGGGTTTTAGGATTGGAACTGGGAGCCGATGATTATATAACCAAGCCTTTTAGCCCCCGGGAGATGGTGGCCAGGGTCAAAGCGCTCATCCGCCGGACCGACGATTATAACAAGATCCAGGATAAGCTTGAATACGGCAATTTGGTCATAGATCCCTATAAATACAATGCCAGGGTGGGTAAAAGGGAGCTGGACCTTACCCCTAAAGAGCTGGATTTATTAACTCTCCTGGCAACTAACGCCGGGAAGCCTTTTACCCGCGAAGAACTGCTTAAAAAGGTATGGGGATTTGAAGTATCTGCCGGCAGTACCCGCACCATAGATGAACATGTCAAACGGATCAGGAGCAAAATTTATGATCACGATCAGGAACATACCTATATTCATACGGTGTGGGGAGTAGGCTACAAGTTTGAGGTGAAGTAATATGTTAAAACTCCCCCGCAAGCCACGAACCCTGTTCGGAAAGTTGATGCTTTCCCATCTTCTTATCGTGGCCCTGAGCCTGATTATAATCGGATTTTTTCTAACCTATCTGATCGAAGATTATTTTTTCAGCGCCCGGGAGTGGGAACTGGCCGCTCAGGCCCAGGATGCCGCGTACTTGGTCGGCGAGGATTTACTCGAGAATGATATCGCGGGCGTTCAAAAAACCGCCGAAACCCTGGCCTATTCCATGAATGCTAAAATAAGGGTTCTTGATCACAACCGTTCTTCCCTTTATATTTATGATCCGGAACAGGACCAGAATAATGCCGGAGGGGAAGATGAAGGGGTAGGCCTGGAGGAAAGGGAAATCAACCATATATTTAAAGGGAACATGCTTTCTAAAAAGGTGTATGGACCGGTTTTGCAAAGGTTGCTGGTTGCCGCGCCGGTTATCTATGAAGAAGTGCGCCCCGAAGAAGAACTTCCTGCCGGAAATGATAGCACTGATCAAAAAGAACCCCGTGTGATCGGAGCGGTAACCCTGAGCGTGCCGCTCAGGGGTGTTGAAGAAACTATCGCTCATATCAGCCGCCTTGTCCTCTATTCCGGCGCTGTTGGAGTTGCTATTGCGGCAATTCTTTCTTTTACTCTTTCCAAAACTTTAACCCGGCCTTTGCAAAAAATCAATCGGGCCGCCCTGGACATGGCTGCCGGTAATTTTAGGGGCAAAATAGAGGAAGAGCGGGATGATGAGATTGGCGGTTTGATCAAGACCTTTAATTATTCTGTAGAACAGGTTCAAAAATACCTGGAGGAACAAAAGCGCCTGGAAATGCTTCGTCGTAATCTGGTGGCCAATGTCTCTCACGAACTGAAGGCTCCCCTGGCTTCTGTCCGCGGTTATTCTGAATTAATGCTCGACGGCTATATCCAGGAAAGCGAAAAAGAAAAGTATTTAAGAACAATCCTGGATAATTCTGTACATTTAAGCCGCCTGGTAGATGACCTGTTAACCCTTTCGCACCTGGAAAGCGGTCAGCTGTCCCTGGAAAAGAAAGAAATATCTTTGGAGGCCCTGGCCAGGTGGAGCTTTGAAAGTGTCGCGCCGCGGGGCGAAGCCAGAGGCATAAACCTTTCCCTGGAACTGGAACCCTCTTTGCCTGTTTTTTATGGTGACAGGCACCGCCTTCATGAAGTACTGGTCAACCTGCTTGAAAATGCGATTGAATATACCGAGAGCGGGGGTAATGTAACCTTAAACGTGAAGCAAGCAGATTCGCAAATAATTATGGAAGTGATAGATACGGGGCGGGGCATAGCTGAAGAAGAACTGGATAATATATTCGAGCGGTTTTACAAAGTTGACAAAGCGAGGTGCAGGAGTGAAAAAGGCTCCGGCCTGGGCCTTGCCATCGTCAGGCAGCTGGTCGAGCTGCATGACGGTTATATTGAAGTTGAGAGTGAAATTAATAAAGGCAGCACCTTCAGGATATATTTACCGCTCAGCGGCTGAAGATTGGCTTATGCGTAAACCCCGGCTCAGAAACCGGATGCAATAGATCCCCGCAAGATGCCGGGGCCGGCGCGAAAGGCTGCAACCGGGGCGATCCGGGAGAAAATTCGCCTTTTCGGCTCATCCGGTAAGATGTAACGTGATTCTAAATAATAAATCTTTTCGGTCAAGAAGGATTTTTTTTAAGGATGTCGAAGAAATTAAGAAGCACTTAGAGGATAATTAAATAGCGTACGGATGAACCCCGTGGGAGAGTTCTGTGCAACGGACGCCGAAGGTGCAACCTCCCGCCCGGCAGGCGGGGGGGAAACTCTCAGGCTTAAGTACCATAGGGGGACGTACCTCTGGAGAGTTCCTGCTGCTTGCGGGACACCGACGGGGAAAGCCCTTTATAATAATGATAAAGGTAGCAATCTCTCAGGTTATAAGGACAGAGGAAAAGCCGATGGGCTTCCTCTGTCTTTTGTTATATTGTGCTGTTATCAGGCAAAATATCTTAATGAAGAAAGGAGGTAGGAATACTGATGGGTAATGTTAAGAAAACCCCTTTTTACGAAAAGCATCTCGCTTTAAACGGAAAAATCATTGATTACAACGGGTGGCTTTTGCCGGTGCAGTTTCCGCAGGGCCTGGTTGAGGAAGTCCATGATACTCGCAAACGGGCAACCATATTCGATGTTTCCCATATGGGTGAAGTGTCCGTGGAGGGTAAGGATGCGGAAGCTTACCTGCAAAAAATCCTGGTCAACGATGTTTCTAAGCTCAAAGACAATGCCATCATCTACAGCCCTGTTTGTTATCCCGATGGAGGAGTCGTCGACGACATCCTGATTTACCGCATCAACAGCGAAAATTTTTTTCTGGTAGTTAATGCAGCCAATACGGACAAAGATTACGAATGGTTCCAGGAAAACTTATTTGGGGACGTCAGGTTGCAGAATCTTTCGCCAGAGTACGCCCAGATTGCCCTGCAGGGCCCGAACAGCAAAAGTATATTGCAGGAGCTGACCGATATCGACCTGGACGGGATGAAGTTTTACCGCTTCCAGGCTGATGTGTCGGTGGCGGGAGTAAACTCAATCGTCTCGAGAACCGGCTATACCGGGGAAGACGGGTTTGAAGTTTACTGTAAAAACGAGGGAGCACAGGCCTTGTGGGATGCGGTATGGGAGGCAGGAGAAAAGAAGGAATTGCGCCCGGCCGGTCTTGGCTCCAGGGATGTCCTGCGGCTGGAAGCATCACTTCCCCTCTACGGGCATGAACTGAGCAGGGAGATAACCCCCCTGCAGGCCGGACTGAACCGCTTTGTCGCCCTGGACAAACCGGTTCCCTTTAACGGTCAGGAAGCGCTGCAGAAGCAGAAGCAGGAAGGAATTAGCAGGAAACTCTTCGGGCTTGAAATGCTCGAGCGAAGCGTGCCCCGCGAAGGTTACCCGGTAATGGCCGGCGATGAAGAAATCGGCTGGATCAGCAGCGGTTCATATTCGCCGACCCTGGAAAAGTTTATAGCAATGGCTTTTATGGATCCGGAAGTGGCTAAACAGGAAGAGGAAGTGCAGGTTTTGATCCGGAAAAGACTATACCGGGCCAAGATCACAAAAATGCCATTTTACAGGAGGGATTAAGTAATGAAATATAATGTGATTGAAGGTTTGAAGTATACCCGGCAGCACGAGTATGCTCGTCCGGAGGACGGCGCGGCCGTAGTTGGCTTGAGTGATTATGCTCAGGACAAGCTGGGGGAAATTGTCTTTGTAGAGCTGCCTGATGTGGGCGCAGAGGTTGAAGCGGGCAAAAGCGCCGCAGTTATCGAATCGGTCAAAGCGGTAGCCGACCTCTATGCGCCTGTCGACGGCAAAGTAACCGAGGTTAACGAAGCCCTGCTTGATCAACCGGAAGTTATCAACCAGGATCCATACGGCGAAGGTTGGGTCTTTAAAGTAGAGGTAAAAGATGAGAGCCAGCTGGAAAAATTGATGGATAAACCGACTTACGAGGAGTTCATAATCAAGGAAGAAGAAGAGGAGGAATAAGTAATGGGAGGTCACCACTACCTGCCTCTAACCGACGAAGATCGGCGTGAAATGCTGAAAGAAATCGGCGTTGATTCTATTGAAGATCTTTTTAGCGATATTCCCGAAGAGGTGCGCCTGAAAAGAGCTCTCGATTTACCGCCGGCGATGTCGGAGTTAGAAGCAATCAAGCATTTAAACTCCCTGGCTGCAAAAAACAAGCATTTAAACAACTGCACCTCTTTTATGGGGGCCGGTGTTTATGACCATT
>PWFM01000033.1 GCA_003553895.1 Syntrophomonadaceae bacterium
CGCTACAACTGCCCAGGCCCAGGTCATGTCACAAGCTGAAGTTTCCAGGAGCGTGGTCCAGATTGCCATGGAACTGCCGGACCGGGCTCCGTTTGATCAGATGGATAGCAGATTTGTGCAGCTGGGCACCGGTATGATGCTTGGAGAAGATGCAGACGGAGAGTTTCGTTTTGCTGTTACAGCCTACCATGTTGTAGATGTCACCTGGGGCCGGAACCTCGGAGGGGGTTTAGACTTTCAACCTGATGAGGTCGATTTTTACATTGTTAGGGAAAGAGATAATTACGTGCGGGTCAATCCATACAGGCGGGGCATGCCTGATACAGATATCCAGGTTTTAGAAATAGATCCTGGAGACAGGCAATATGGATTTGTGCCGCTTGTATTTGGCGACAGCACCATGTATGAAAGAGGCGATAGAGTTGTCGCCCTAGGTTTTCCCGATCGGTCTGCTCAGCTGGCTGATCTAACTACAGCCCGTTTTACAGATTCTACCAGCACATCGGGGACTATTTCCCGCTTGACTACTGTTGACGGCGTTCCCGTTATACAGACAGACACCGATCTTGCGCCGGGCATGTCAGGCGGACCTTTGCTCACCGAAGATGGTGTCGTCATCGGCATGATTGCCTTTCAGCTAGTTGAACAACAAAATGGAGTTCAAACGCGGACAAATACCAGTTACGCAGTAAATATCGAAGAACTAACCAACTGGCTTGCCACAAGAGATCTCCCTCACCTGAGAGCCGACCAGGCCCCCCCTGACCTGGGAGTTGAACCAGTAGTTGAAACTGAGCCGGAGCCGGTAGCGGAACCGGAGCCAGTACAAGAACCAGAACCGGTTGAAGAAGAAGTCGCCGCTCCGGTGGCAGATCAAGATTCAGGTCAGATGATGCTTTTTATCGGCATCGGCGCAGCTGTTCTTTTAGCTGTTGTTTTAGCAGTTGTCCTGACGAGAGGAAAAAAAGCGGCTCCTGCTGGAGCTGGAGCTCAAACTGCAAGGGCGCCCATGCCGCCTCCTCCTTCTTCCGCTACAACTCAAAAAGCGGCAACCCCGGCGACCCAGGCCAGGCCAACAGCAGCAGCCCCGGTTACACGAGCAAAGGCTGCCGGACCCAAGGTCGGGATCAAAGGGATATCGGGACAGTTTGCCGGGCAAACTATTGAGATGAGCGGAAACCAGCTGGTAATCGGTCGGGATCCCAGAATGGCTCAACTGGTCTACCCTCAAAGCAACGATGATATAAGCCGTAAACATGTAACCATCCGGTTTGACGAAAAAACGCAAAAATTCATATTGGAAGATTCATCTTCCAATGGAACATTTCTTTCCTCAAACGAAAAACTGGAATCCGGCAAACCCTATTACTTGAACGAGGGTGATCGTTTTTATGTAGCCGACTCTAAAGAAGTTTTCGAACTAACCAAAGGATAACCAAGATGAAAACTGCCATACTATCTAAAGCCGGCGGCAGAAAGCATAACGAAGACTACTGCAGTTATTTGGAAAAAAGCGGTTATGGTTGTTACATCTTGGCGGACGGATTAGGCGGGCACCGGGGTGGCGCTTATGCATCCAGAATTATAGTGGAAAGCGTTTTGGAAGCATTTTCTGCCAACCCGGGCTTTACGCGCGAGCTGTTAAAAAATTATCTCGAAAATGCCCGGAACAGTTTTCTTGATGCGCAAAATCAAGACGGAAGTTTAAAAAACATGAAGGCAACCGTGGTTATCGTTTTAAGCGATTTTCAAAAGGGATACTGGGCTCACATTGGCGACTCCCGGTTGTACTTTTTCCGGGAAGGAAAACTGCAGGCGCAAACCAGTGATCACAGTGTTCCCGGCCATATGTTTAAAATAGGAGACATATCATATGAACAGATTCGCTTTCACGAGGATCGCAACCGCTTAACCAGGGCTTTTGACGGCGGTGAGATCTCTCGCTTTGAGTTTGCAACCAAAGCTGCCAGCTTAAATGGTGGAGATGCGATACTTTTATGCACCGACGGTTTTTGGGAATATGTCCTGGAGAAAGAGATGCAAAGCGATCTGGTCCGAGCAAACAACCCTGAAACCTGGCTGATCATGATGGAAAAAAGACTGCTGTCTAGAGCGGAAAAAGGTCATGACAATTACTCTGCAGTAGCAATTTATTGCTGATGATAAATCGGCATTACCGGCTTTGATTAATCATAAATCGGCAGAAGTGGAGGATGTAACTATGAGTTCGTTAACAAGATGCAACAACGGTCATTATTATGACTCTGAAAAGCACAGCTCTTGTCCCTACTGTGGTGTGCAGAATCTCGATATAGATATAGGGAAAACCATGGCTAAAAGACCACAGGGGCCGGCTAAAGCGGCAGCGGCAGGAGGTGAAGGGAAAACAGTCGGCGTATTTCGTAAAAAACTGGGCATTGATCCGGTTGTAGGCTGGCTGGTTGCTGTAGAGGGCCCTGAGAGAGGCAATGATTACCGGATTACTTCGGAAAGAAACTTCATAGGCAGGGATGAGACTATGGATATTAGTATTCCCGGTGATGAAACCATTTCCCGGGAAAATCATGCTATTGTCAGCTATAACCCTAAAAATAATTCTTTCAGGCTCTTTCCCGGTGAAAGCCGTGGCCTGGTCTACTTAAATGAAGATGAAGTAATAACCCCGGTTGAGCTGGCAGCATACGATTTAATTGAAATCGGGGAAACACAACTAAAGTTTGTTCCTTTCTGTGGAGAACAGTTCCAGTGGAGCAAAAAAGAAGAAGAATAGGCAGTTCTCTTTAATCATTGAACAGGGGGTTAACATGAGTACAGATCATTTATGTATGGGCTGTATGGAGCAAAAAGGCCCGGGAAATAGCTGTCCTCACTGTGGTTGGATTGAAG